>CAZBWK010000001.1:0-22440 GCA_964495655.1 uncultured Prolixibacteraceae bacterium
GTGAGTTTCAAGGAATACTTCGGCCGGACCTTGGATGAGATGATGGGCCAGGATGGTACAAGGCAGGATGGTACAAGACCCCAGGGTGATACTGAGCCAAGGCACGCCTGCACCTACTGCGGAGTATTCCGCCGGTGGATCTTAAACCGGGTGGCCCAGGAAGAAGGGGCCACCAAGATAGCAACCGGCCATAACCTGGACGATGAGACCCAGTCCATACTCATGAACTACTTGGAGGGGAACATCAACAACCTCATCCGCATCGGACCCAAATCAGAGTCCCGGGATGAAAGGTTCACCGTGAAAATCAAACCATTACGGGAGATACCTGAAAAGGAGATAGGGCTTTATGCCATAGCAGCCGACTTAAATGTGCACCTTGCCGGATGTCCCTATGCAGGCGAGTCATTCCGGAGAGAAATAGGTGGGTTTATAAAGGAATTATCAGAAAATCATCCCACCATCATGTATTCCACTCTACGGGGATTCGATAAGATAAAACCTATCCTAAAGAAGGAACTAACTCCCAAGGGAAACACGGGTGAATGCAGAAGATGCGGAGAGCCATCGGCAGGAGAGCTGTGTAAAGCGTGCAGTTTCTTAGAGGGATGGGAATAAATTTATAATAAATGAATATTTTAGTAATAGGTTCAGGTGGCAGAGAACATGCGATGGGGTGGAAGATCAAACAAAGTAAAAAGACAGACAAACTCTTTTTTGCCCCGGGAAATGCCGGAACTGCATCACTTGGTGCGAACCTTGATATTAAAGTGAGCGATTTCCCACTGATTAAAAAAGCAATATTAGAACATGATATAGAACTTGTTGTTGTTGGTCCCGAGATTCCACTGGTGGAAGGTATCCGCGATTTCATTGCAGAGGATAAAGAGCGAAAAAACATAAAAATTGCAGGACCGGGAAAGGTTGCTGCCCGGCTTGAAGGAAGTAAAGATTTCGCAAAAAATTTTATGGCCAGGCATAATATACCGACTGCAAAATATTTTACCGTGACTTCTAAAAACAGAGACAAAGGGATCGAATTCTTAAAATCTCTGCCGGGCCCATATGTTCTTAAAGCTGACGGACTGGCAGCGGGGAAAGGAGTACTCATACTGAATGAACCGGAAGAGGCTGAAATAATGCTGAACGAAATGCTGGGAGGAAAATTTGGGAAAGCGAGCAGTAAAGTGGTAATAGAGGAGTTTCTTAATGGTGTTGAAGTCTCAGTATTTGTAATTACAGACGGTAAAGACTATAAAATATTACCTGAAGCAAAAGATTATAAACGAATCGGAGAAGGGAACACCGGACTTAATACAGGAGGTATGGGGTCTATCTCTCCTGTACCTTTCGTTACGGAGGAATTTATGGGAAAGATTGAAGCAAGGATCATCCGGCCAACTATTAACGGCCTTAAATCTGAAAATATAGATTACAAAGGATTTATATTTTTTGGTTTGATAAATGTTAAAAATGACCCATATATGATCGAATATAATGTCAGACTGGGTGATCCTGAGGCTGAGGCCATCCTTCCCCGTATTAAGTCAGACTTTGTTGATCTGCTCGAAGGCGCAGCAACCGGCACCCTGAAAGCTAAGACCATTGAAACTGACAAGCTTGCTTCAGCAACAGTGATGCTTGTTTCAGAAGGATATCCCGGTAATTATGAAAAGGGGAAAATCATTACCGGACTTGAAAATATTTCAGAGAGCGTAGTTTTTCATGCCGGCACAAGAATGAATGGCAACCAGCTTGTAACAGACGGTGGAAGGGTACTGGCGGTAAATTCCCTTGGCACAGGAATGGAGGAAGCCCTGAAAATGTCATACCGCAATGCTGAAAAAATTAATTTCGAAAATAAATACTACCGTAAAGATTTAGGTTTCGACCTTTAAAATGTTACTGAAATTTGCAAAATCAAAAAGCGCCATAAACTACCTGCTGCCCACCCTGGCAGGTTTATTATTCTGGATGAAGGAGCTGTCATATCCCCTGATTTATCCTTACTATACGGGGGAACCGGATAACCTGCTTTTTCAGCCTGTTCTTAAATTACTTCAACCTTATGAAACATTGCAAACCATTGTTACCCTGGCAATAGTAGTTTCATTGGCTTATATGATACAGCAGATAAACAATCATTATAACTTTATCCGTCACAGAAGCTACTTCCCTGCCATTGTTTTCATAATAATAATAAGCGGGTTTACAGAGATGCAGGGTTTACATCCGGTATATTTTGCTTCAATATTCTTTATCATTGCAATTTACCGTCTTTTTGATGCTTTCGAAAAGAAAAAGCCTTACTCTGCTGCATTTGATTCAGGTTTCTCACTTGGAATTGCCGCACTTTTCTATTTGAATGTTATTTTGTTATTCCCGGCATTTATATTTGGTCTCTCAATATTGTCATACGAAAAGCGCTGGAGGGAATTCGTCCTTATGATTACAGGCATGATTCTCCCATTCTTATTAGCATTAAGCTATACTGTCATAACTGAACAATTCCTCGAAACATTTAAGATCTTCGAACGGAATCTTCTGACTGATAACAGCCATTTCAATAAAAATTTCAATCTGCAACTCTACCTGGGTTATCTGGTTTTCCTGACTATTTTAGGCAGCCTGAAAATTTTAAAACAGTATGACTCCGAAAAAGTTAGCACACGAAAATTCTTCACGATTTTTTTTCTTCTGTTTGTTAATTCAATAGGCATACTCCTGCTTGTACCTTCAGCATCACAGGAGATGTTCATTATATCTGCAATACCTGTCACATTCCTGATGTCAAACTTCTTCTTATTTATAAAGAGCCGGTTACAGGGTGAATTCCTGTTTATTTTACTCGTTGCAGTAATTATAACTTTACAGTTTATCAAATAACGGTAAATGAAACGAGCATGTTCTTATTTAATCAAAAATAACACAAACCGGGTGGAACATGATTATCCTCTGTATGTTCATGATCATAACAGTCCCTCATGCAAAGTCAACTTCAAAAAAGTTAATGGCCGAATGCGTGGTTATCAATGGACATATTAATTATATTGCTGAATATTAGTTATTTATACATTAAATGAAAGTTAAATTGTGTTAAACAAGACCATTTATTTCAGATATATTAATATATTTGACCCGTAAATTCATTTGTTCGGTTTTTGTAAATTAAAATAGACACGAATAATTAATTTAACGGCAATTATGGAGGATAAAAGGATAAGAAGAAACCTTTACCGCGTATTGAGAAAGACAGGAGTACAGAAGAATGATATTCAGCCTTGCGCTTCTTACAGCAGGGACTTGAATTTTGATTCGGTCGACTGGAAGATTTTCACTTTTTACCTGGAAGGTATTTTTGATATCTCTTTGCGTGATGAGGAGTTATTAAATTTTTGGAGTGTAAATGATACGCTTCAATACCTTAGAAATACGGCTTAGTTTTTTTGGATGATTATTAAATTATTAAGGTAAGAGGATCGATTTAATTGATCCTCTTTTTTATTGATCCTGATATTATCTTTTCATGATCCCGTAGCACATGATTTTCAGGATAATATCAACGCTCCGGCTGAGATTGACTGTTCCGTAAGAACCTGCTGATAACGGCATTTCCAATCCTTTAATTGCTGTAGTTATTCCTATTGCAGCCAGATTAAAATCATAAATTTCAAATTCATTTTTTCGTACTCCTTCAATAAGGATCCTTTTTATCATTCTTATTTCATCCTGTTCGTATCGGTGTTTAATATTCTCAATAAAACCGACAGCGGTAATATCATTTTCAATAGCATGGTAAAAGTTTGCAAGACTTCGATAGGTTGTCAGCTTTGTAAGTATATAATCCCGTAGTTTATCTACCGGATCAGTGTTGCGGTTAATAACTATTTCAAGCTCCTTACCCAAAATTTCAACCTCTTTTAAGATCACTGCCTGAAACAGATCTTCCTTGCTGTCAAAATAATAGTAAAGAGAGCTTTTCCCTTTCCTTACTGCATTTGCTATATCATCAAGTGTGGTCTTTTTATATCCGTATTTACTAAATATATCCCGTGCAATCTTAAGGATATGTTCCCTGTTAAGATCTTTTTTATTGCCGTTATTATCAGAATTGTTTTGCATAAATTAACCTTTTACAGCATTAGACTGGAACAAATATAACTATTTATTTTAAGTGATATTCCCCTTTGAATATTTTACTTAAAAAGACGAAGCAATTTATTTTTTTATATAAAGCAGGCAGGCAGGCAGATTAACTTCATTGATAATTCGACGTATTAATTGTTCTCATCCCCTGCTAACCTGAGGTCAAGTTGTTTCCTCTCAAGGTTTGTACGCCATATTTTTACCTTTATTTCATCTCCCAGCTGATATACTTTGTTTTTATGCCTGCCTCTAAGTGCGTATTGTTTTTCATCAAAAATATAAAAATCATCATCCAGTTCACGTACCGGGATCATGCCTTCGATCTTATTTTCAAGTTCAACATATATTCCCCAGTCCGTTACTCCTGAAATAACACCTGCATATAATTCCCCCAAATGTTTTTGCATAAATTCCACCTGTTTATACTTCACAGAAGCTCTTTCTGCATTGGCAGCTCGCTCTTCCATCGATGAAGAGTGTCTGCACAGATCTTCATATTTATTTCCCCGGACAGATCTGCCTCCGTTCAGATATTTCTCCAAAAGCCGGTGGACCATCATGTCCGGATACCTGCGTATAGGCGAAGTGAAATGAGTATAAAAATCGAACGACAATCCGTAATGACCGATGTTTCTTGTTGAATATTCAGCTTTTGCCATTGACCTCACAGCAAGTGACTCAACAACATTTTGTTCTTTCCTGCCTTTAACGTTTTGCAACAGATTATTAAGTGAGTTTGAGATATCTTTGGCAGAATTGAGCTTTATTCCGTAACCAAAGCGGTGAATAAATGAATTGAAAGACTCCAGTTTATCAGGGTCAGGTTTGTCGTGAATACGATAAACAAATGTTTTTGTACGCTTATTACCTTTTTTATCCCCAATAAATGAAGCCACTCTCTTATTGGCCAGAAGCATGAATTCTTCGATGAGTATGTTTGAATCTTTAGCTTCTTTAAAATATACAGATAGCGGCTCACCCTTTTCACCCAGATTGAATTTTATTTCAACCCTGTCGAAAGCAATTGATCCGTTCCGGAATCGCTCTTCCCTGAGGATTTTAGCAATTTCATTTAATTCTGCCAGCTCGCCGGAAAATTTACCTTCTCCCTTTTCAATAACATCCTGGGCATCTTCGTATGTGAACCTGTGGTCTGAACTAATAACTGTTTTCCCGAACCACTCTTTTATGATCTGTGCAGAGTCATCAAGTTCGAATACAGCCGAAAAACAAAGCCTGTCTTCATTAGGGCGTAACGAACAAATCTCATTTGACAGCCTTTCCGGCAACATAGGCACTACCCTGTCAACCAAATATACGGAAGTACCCCGCCTTTGCGCTTCCGTATCCAATACGGAACCGGGTAATACATAATGGGTTACATCAGCTATATGCACACCCACCTCATGATTACCATTTTCCAGCTTCCTGTATGATAGAGCATCATCAAAGTCTTTGGCATCTTCCGGATCAATTGTGAATGTTGTCACTTCCCTGTAATCGCGACGGCTTTTGAGTTCACCGGCATCTGACTCTGAATGTATCTTTCCGGCAGCCCGGTTGACGTTCTCAGAAAATTTATACGGAAGGTCAAATTCAGCCAGAATAGCATGCATCTCCGCATTATTATTGCCTGTATCTCCCAGTATTTCAGTTATCTGTCCGACAGGATTCTGTCCTCTTGACGGCCATTCAATAATTTCGGCAATAGCTTTCTGTCCCTCTTTCGCACCTTTAAGATTTTCTTTTGGAATAAAAATATCGAATCCTACTTTTCCTGAAGTTAACAAAAATGCAAAGTTCCGCGACATTTCCACGGTTCCGACAAAATGCGTTTTTGCACGCTCAATTATTTGAGTAACCTCGCCTTCCAGATCATGCTTTCGCCTGTGAGCAAAAAGTGAAACCCTGACCTTATCTCCCTCCATTGCATGGTTAAGATTTCGTGAAGACACCACAACCGGCCTGTCAACTTCGCTACTCATAATATAAGCAAAACCTTGCGGCTGCATCTCAACTATTCCGCAAACCGATGATCTTTTTGACTTAAGTCTGAACCTGCCTCTGGAGACCTGCTCCAGATAATCATCTTCAGCCAGTTCCTGCAGGGAAATATTTACCAGTCGGCGGGAATTGGTATCCCTGATACCCAACCATGAAGAAATTTGTTTATAATTAATATTTTTTACCGGATCCTCATATAAAACTGATAAAATGGCATTTTTTAATTTTTTCTTATTCAGTGTCGCAGACTTATTTAGCATTCTTCTTTGACTTTTCTTTCTTCCACCCATTTTTATCAATTTATTTTTTGTACAAGATAGTACAATATTCAATGCAAAATAAAATCATTATAATCATTTATATTTACACATTGCAAAATGATTAATTATTTACAACAATCATTATTAGAAGTAATTTGTATGTTTGCAGTTCATAATGTCTTTAAACATTTTATTAATAACGCAACCGGAGAGCAGGGAATTACATTTTTAAATAAAGGTGTGAGCCGGTTTTAAAAATATGTAAAATTACTTTATTGTTTTTATGAAACTAATTGACAAAGTCCCGTATTTTATAATTTCAATATATGCATGGATAGTGATCACTTCATCATGCGCCAATCAAGGTATGCCCTCTGGTGGACCGCGCGACACAATTCCTCCTGAAATAGTATCCACAACTCCAAATCTGAGAGCTTTAAACTATAAAGGCAATGAGGTAAGGATAACCTTCGATGAATTTATTATTCCTGATGCTGTGGCTGAAAACCTTGTAGTATCTCCCCCCCTCGAAAAACGCCCGACAATTCTGACTAAATCAAAAACTCTTATCGTTAAATTCAATGAAAATCTGAAAGACAGTACAACTTATTCCCTCGACTTTAAAAATTCCGTAGTTGATAATAATGAAAAAAACCCATATAAAAACCTGAGGTTTTCTTTTAGTACGGGTGATGTTTACGATTCCCTGAGGGTAGCAGGTATGGTTATGGATGCATTCAATATGGAACCTGTTAAGAATACTCTTGTGATGCTCCATAATAACCTCCACGATTCAGCTGTGTATACACTCCGGCCCGATTATATTGCCAGGACTGATGAAAATGGAATATTCCTGATCGACAATATTGCTGAGGGGAGATATAATATATTTTCGGTAAATGATGCCAATAATGATCTTAAATATGACGAATCTGCCGAACAAATTGCATTCCTCGATTCATTGATTATTCCGGCAGCTGAGTTTCACGATGAGCCTGACACGCTTGTCACCGGTATCGACTCTATCCTGGTATCAGGACATACTCATTTTAAACCAGGCCCTGTCTATCTCAGACAATTTACAGAAGATATTTTTTCCCAATACCTCAATACCTTTAGAAGAGACGGCAGATTTAGATGTATCTTTAGTTTTAATGAACCGGTTGCAGACACTTTCAGTATCGAATTAATAAATATTGAGGCTAAGGACTGGTATATCATCGAACCCAACCTGGAATATGATTCCCTCATAATCTGGATCTCCGATAAAAATATTGCTGACCGTGATACACTGGTCATGGAGTTATCATATCTGCAGATCGATTCTCTCAGCAAGCCTTTTATACAAAAAGACACTCTTTCACTGAATTTCTCAGAAAAAAAGGATGACTCAAGACAAAAAAGAAGGTCAAGAGAGGAAGAGGAGGAGGAGAAATCTGAAGGACCGGAACAATTTGCATTGACAACCAATATAAGCTCTTCAGGGTTTGACCTGAATAAAAAAATATTATTAACATCACCCCAACCGGTAAAATCTTTTGATGATTCAAAAATTTCACTCTATCTCGCAGAAGACAGCCTTAAAAAACCGATAGATTTTGTATTTGCCATTGACTCAGCATCACACCGTTCTTACATTATTGAATATGCATGGGAACCTGAAACAGGGTATACACTGGAGATAGACTCTGCGGCATGTGAAAATATTTATGGTATCACAAGTGAAAAGCTTAACATTACCTTTAAAACAAGAAGAGTAGATTATTACGGCACAATAAACCTGAAAATGAATGGTGTCACAGAACCTCTTCTGATACAGCTTGTCACTAACAACGAGAGAGAGGAGATTATAAGGGAAAAAACTATTAAGGAAGATTCTGATGTTATATTCGATTATTTAAGTCCGGATAAATATAAAATAAAAATAATCCATGATTCGAACAATAATGGGAAATGGGATACCGGAAGTTATCAGGATAGCTATCAGCCTGAAAAGGTAGCATATATAAATGAAGTAATAAAAGTCAGGTCAAACTGGGATAACAATATTAGCTGGGAGTTAAAAAAGGATGTTCAGTTTGTTAAAAATATTATAGATAAAGAACTGGAAGAACTGAGAAGAAAGGAGGAGGAAGAAAAAGCAAAAAAAGATAGGGAAGAGCAGGATTATCCGGTCCGGCAACAGGACAATATGTTCAGTCCGGGTGGTTTTGGTCCGGGTACAATGTAATTAGTTTTAAAAAAATCAGTGCCGGCCACAATATAGTTTCACTTCAAATTTGATTTACCCAAAATTTGTGGTAATTTTAATCACAACTTTTTAAAAACGTGGAGGCTATGCAAAATTCAAAAAACTTTCTAATTTTCATTGTACAAGACAGTGTTATTTACAAAGACATGATTGTGAGTTATTTGCAATCAAAAAACTTTCAGAACCTGAAAACCTTTAAAAATGGTGAGGAGTGTTTAAAAAAAATACATCTCAAGCCAGACATAATTGTGCTGGACTACTCATTTGAAGGGATAACAGGACTTGATTTGATGAAAAAAGTAAAAGCAGACCATCCGGGAATTGACTTTATATTCCTGAGTGGCCAAAATGATGTGGAAGTGGCAGTTAATATCATGAAGATGGGCGCTGCCGATTACATTGTAAAAAATGAAAAAGCTCTTCTCCACCTTGTCAAGGCAATTGAATATTTAATTACCTCCACCAAAAAGGAAAAAATTAAGAAAGGATTCCAGATTGGAGTCATTGGCTTTTTTATTATGATGTTCCTCCTCATAATGGTGATAATTTTACTTACTATCTTCCTTGAGGATTTTGCACTTTGATCCTGCATATGAAATTTCTTACTGTAATTAAAAAATACAATACAACATTCTGGGCGGCAAACAGTATTGAATTGTTTGAGCGCTGGGCCTGGTATGGTTTCTATATGGCATTTGCCCTTTACCTTGTTAATTCAAAAGATACAGGAGCGCTTGGCTTAACTCAGGCTCAAAAAGGCATCATTATGGGAACCGGTTCAATGCTTCTCTATTTTTTACCGGTTATCACAGGCGCCGTTGCCGACAAGGTTGGTTATAAAAAAATACTTTTCCTCTCCTATACAATATATATTTCCGGATACTACATGATAAAAAGCTTCGATTCCTTTGGCTTAATGTTTTTTGCTTTTATATGGACATGCATAGGAGGAGCATTTTTCAAACCTATTATTTCGGCAATGATAGCCCGCACAACCACAAAAGAAACTTCGTCAATCGGATTTGGCATTTTTTACATGATGATCAATATCGGCGGATTCACAGGCCCCTTCATAGCTGGTGTACTTATGCAGAAAAGCTGGGATTATGTATTTTATATGTCTATGATTACCATTAGCATCAACTATTTAATCACCGCGGCATTTTTCAGGGAGCCTGTATTAAGAGACAAAGGTTCTTCAATATGGAAAAGTATAGTACAGGCATTTATAAACATTGGCATCACTCTCAAAAACTGGAAATATGTATTATTCCTCATAATAATGATCCTTTTCTGGACAGCTTTCAACCAGCTCTATTATTCATTTCCTGTATTTGTTGAACAATGGATAGATACTTCCTCTCTTTATAATGGCATTGATCATATCTGGCCCTGGTTAGCAACAAGTATAGGAACTCCTGAAGGAACTATCACTGCTGTTACATTGAGTAGTATGGACGCATTTTTCATCATTGTGTTTCAGCTGGCTGTCTCGGCCTTCGTAATGCGTTTCAGGCCTCTGGCTGCAATGATGGGAGGCATACTGATCCTGGCCGGCGGACTGGCACTGATGTTTTCCAATCAGAATTCGTGGCTTATCCTTCTCGGCATACTGATCTTTGCATTGGGTGAAATGGCCAGTTCCCCCAAATTTACGGAGTATGTAGGACGTATTGCACCTGAAGATAAAAAAGCACTTTATATGGGCACTTCATTCCTTCCGATAGCTGCCGGTCATCAGTTGGCAGGATGGCTTTCAGGAGGGGTATATGAAAAAATTGCCGATAAGATATACCTGCTGCAAAAGGAGACAGCCATCATGGATATCTCACTGCCTGAAATTTCTGAGGAAGTCACCAAAAACGATTATTTGGAATTGGCAGCCCAAAAAATGAGCATGACCACCAATGAATTGTCAGACTATTTATGGACCCGGCACAATCCGTCGGATATATGGATAGTCTATACCGGCGTTGCGGTGATGGCAGTAATATTACTCTGGGTTTATGACAAACTTATTCTGAAGAGCAGGTAGGATCTGCCCTGCAGGACTGTTCAGCCGGAAATTATATATCAATGCTGACTGTAAGCCTCAATTAATACCTCCAGCATCTTTTTAGCTGCTGCGGTGACTCTTGTTCCGGGCCCGAATATTGCAACTGCCCCTGCATCATATAGAAACTGGTAATCCTGAAGAGGAATAACACCTCCTACTACAACCATGATGTCGTCGCGGCCCAGCTTTTTAAGTTCTTCAATTACCGCAGGCACCAATGTTTTATGTCCAGCTGCAAGGGATGAAACACCCAGTACATGAACATCGTTCTCGACAGCCTGTTTTGCTGCCTCTCCGGGTGTCTGAAAAAGCGGCCCCATGTCCACATCAAACCCTATGTCCGCATATCCGGTAGCTACTACCTTTGCTCCCCTGTCATGACCGTCCTGACCCATTTTCACTATCATGATCCGTGGCTGGCGGCCTTCCATTGAGGCAAACCTGTCTGCCAGCTCCCGGGCTTCCTGAAACTCTGATCTGTCTTTTGCTTCCAACTTATAAACTCCTTCAAGTGTTTTAATTACGGCTTTATAACGGCCGGCAACTTTTTCACAGGCTTCTGAGATCTCCCCAAGTGTAGCTCTTTTCGCAGCAGCATCCACTGCCGCCTCAAGCAAATTACCTTCACCTGTCTCAGCAACCTTTGTAATAACCCGTAAGGCTGCTTCAACCTCTTCATTATTTCTTTCGGCCCGTAATCTTTTTAACCGTTCGATTTGGGAAAGCCGAACCCTGGTATTGTCAATATCGAGAATATCAACAGGATCTTCTTTCCCCTGACGGTATTTATTAAGTCCGACGATAATCTGGTATCCGCTGTCTATCTTCCCCTGCGCACTGGCTGCTGCTTTCTCGATACGCATTTTAGGAACTCCGGTTTCAATAGCTTTTGACATTCCGCCGAGTTTTTCTACCTCTTCGATCAATGACCAGCTTTTATGAACAAGTTCATCAGTAAGTGATTCAACATAATATGATCCTGCCCAGGGGTCGAGCGAACGGCAAATATCGGTCTCCATCTGAAGATATAATTGTGTATTTCGCGCAATCCGGGCTGAAAAATCAGTAGGAAGGGATATCGCCTCATCCAGGGCATTTGTATGCAGACTTTGTGTATGACCCAGTACGGCTGCCATTGCCTCAATTGCTGTTCTCCCGACGTTGTTAAACGGATCCTGCTCGGTCAGCGACCAGCCGGATGTCTGTGAGTGGGTGCGCAACGCCATTGATTTGGGATTTTGGGGATTGAAATCCTTTACAATCTTTGCCCACAACATTCTGGCAGCACGCATCTTGGCTATCTCCATAAAATGGTTCATCCCCACTCCCCAGAAGAAAGAGAGGCGTGGGGCAAATTTATCTATATCCAGGCCGGCATTGATACCGGTACGTAAATAATCCAATCCGTCGGCCAGAGTATAAGCCATTTCAATATCGGCAGTTGCTCCGGCTTCCTGCATGTGATAACCCGAAATAGATATTGAATTAAACTTCGGCATAGACCCGGAGGTATACTTAAAAATATCCGCAATAATTCTCATTGAAAAAGCCGGCGGGTATATATAAGTATTACGAACCATAAATTCTTTAAGTATGTCATTCTGAATAGTTCCTGACAACTTTTCAGGCGAAACACCCTGTTCGAGTCCCGCAACAATAAAAAAGGCCATTACCGGCAGTACAGCTCCGTTCATGGTCATGGATACGGAAATTTTATCCAAAGGGATCTCGTCAAATAATATCTTCATGTCCAGCACAGAGTCTATTGCAACACCGGCTTTACCAACATCGCCGATAACCCTCGGATGGTCTGAATCAAATCCCCGGTGTGTAGCCAGATCGAATGCGACAGACAGTCCTTTCTGTCCGGCAGCCAGGTTACGCCTGTAAAATGCATTTGATTCCTCAGCTGTTGAAAATCCGGCATATTGCCTTATAGTCCATGGCCGCATTGCATACATCGTAGAATACGGGCCTCTCAAATATGGTGGTATTCCGGCTGCAAAATGCAAATGCTCAAGATCTTCAAGATCCTCAGGTGTATATACCGGCTTAACAGGGATCTGTTCCGGTGTAAGCCACAGATCTGCGCCTGAAATGTTACCGGTATTAAAATTTTGCCTGACTGCTCTGATATCTATCTCTTTAAAATTCGGTTTCATGATCTTTCCTGTCTATTTTATAAACAAATTTTGATATCCGGATAATTCCTCTATAATATTACTTTTAATATGGATATAATTCCTGATTCCCTTACTTTCAAGTTCAGAACGACAAGCAGGATTACCTGCAACCACCAGAATCTCTTCCTGCAATAACCCGGCGGCCTCAGGTGCCAATTTTGAATATTCCTCATCAGAACTACACAATACGATTAAATCAGCGCTTTTGGCACGGGCACTCTCTATTCCTTCCTCTGCAGAGGGAAAAAGGTTATTGTCGATTACCGTAAAACCGGCAACAGCAAAAAAGTTACAGCTGAATTGAGCACGAGCTTTTGCGTATACAGGATCACCCAAAGGCAACATAAAAACAACAGGCCGTTTATTATCAATGGAATACATATCAGTTTTATATCTAAGCTGCTCAAAGGGAAGGGCATACCGGAACAATTTCAGCGTTCCAAAATCTGTTTCCCCGGCTATCTCATCAGTTAAAAAAAGCGGTTTTACAGTTTTATCCTTCAGCTTTTCATTTGTGTTGGCAAACCGGGTTACTCCGAGGATATTATCAATACTCTGAGCATATTTGTGTCTGCGTTTATCGGCCGAAACTTTAATCTCCGCCTGAATAACTCCTCTTTTAAAAGACTCTGAAAAACCTCCCTCATCCTGTATTTTTAAAAAAATATCCCATGCACCTTCAGCAATCGATGCTGTAAGACTCTCGATATAATATGAACCACCGCCGGGATCTGCGACTTTATCAAGATGTGACTCTTCTTTTAACAGTAACTGCTGGTTCCGTGCAATACGTTCAGAAAACTCACCTGTTACACCTGTGGCGATATCATAAGGACTTACGGTAATTGAACCGGCTCCTCCAAGGGCAGCCGACATAGTTTCGGTTTGTGTTCTCAGCATATTCACCCAGGGATCATAAACAGTTTTATTTATAAGGTTTGTGATGCTGTGAGAAATCAGTTTTGCAGAGTTTTCATCTTCAGGAGCAAATGCATCAACTATTTTAGCCCAAAGTAATCTTGCAGCCCTCAATTTTGCAATTTCCGGGAAATAACTCCCGCCAATACCAAAATTGAATTTCATTTTACCTGCAATTTCATCAATCCCAATGCCTTCTTCAGTAAAACAGACCAGGTACTCAACTGCCTGCGCCAGAGAGAAAGCTAATTCCTGGACAAGGGTAGCACCGCTGTTTGCATAAGAGTCGCCGTGAACAGTAATTATCCTGAAGCCGGGCATGTCAGCCGTACTTCTTATCACCTCCGATAGATCTTCCAGGGAGGAGTCATCCAATCTGCCGTTAAGAGCCAGGGAGCCCAGCGGATCTGCAGAAACTGACCCGTAAACAGAGGATTTATCATATTTACGCTCAGAAATATATTCTCTGAAAACTAAAGCATATTTACTTTGATCAGGAGGGCATAAAAAATTAATTTCCGGTCCGGTCAGGCAAATATCTTTTAATAATTCAGCAATACTGTTAAGGGTTATTGAGTCGGCCGACTTAAAGATAAATCCGAGAGAATCAACTCCTTTATTCAACAATTCAAGGGCTTTAGCGTTGGCAGTTACCGGCGATCCAACAAGAATATTCTCTCTTATTAACCACTTATTTCCGTATTTATGGTTACCTCGCACAAAGGGATACTCTCCTGGCATATTTCCCCGATACGGGAGTCCGCTGATATTTTCCTCCCTGTAATATGGTAATACCTTAAATCCCTCGTTTGTATTCCATATTAGTGATTTACTATAATCTCTGCCTTTCAGGTCATTCTTAATAACCTCTTCCCATTCCCGGGTAGAAACGGACTCAAATCCGTTAAAAAGCTTTTCCTTATCTGCCATATAGTTAATGTATATTTGTAAACAGAACCGTAAAAATAGTTGATTTAAAGGATTGATCAGTAAGAAACTGAAGGTTTTTACCTGTTTTTGCCTTTCATCAAACATTAATCTAACACAATAACTTCCCTTCGATCATCAGGTTGGCATATAAATGTACTAACCTTTTTTATTTAGTTTGATTTTTTCATAAATTGCATCTTTGTTTAAAAATTATAAATGAGCAGACTGAGTTGGACAAAGAATATTCCGGGAACCAGGATAGATATTTGGAGAGGTGATGAACTTGCCGGCACTATCCGATGGGAAAACAGGTTTAGTACCAGGGCACAGGCAATAATAAACGGTAAGTTGTTTGTTATGAACCGCGAATTTATTCTTTCAAAACTTGAAATCTATGATTCTAACGGCCAGTCACTTCTCGGAACGGTATTTATAAACTTATTCAATCCGCGATATGATGTTGTAATTAACGGCAAACGTTTCGAACTAGAGATCCGGAATATATGGCAATCACGCTGGTCATGGAAATTTAACGGCACAGAGATAATTACATACAGTACCTCTTCTGTCATTACAAAAGAGCGGGGATCAATAGATATGTGCACCACATGTAATGATGAGGTTGACATACTCATATTACTGGGACTGGCAGTACGTAATCAGTTTTTTTCTTTTCTGGCAGTTTTGATACTGATTATTTTATTAATTATTTTATGATCAATGAATTTGCTGCCACTAAGCCGGCCTCACTACACAGTTATTTAATTTCGGAACCATTATTCACTTTCCGGTCGGGAGCAACAATAGAGAGAGTGCCATCGGAATTTTCAGCGCATAATATCATTCCTTTTGATTCTATTCCGCGCAAGATTTTCGGCTCAAGATTAACAAGAATTGAAACCTGTCTGCCGATCAGCTCTTCCGGCTTATAATATTCTGCAATCCCGGAAACAACTGTACGTCTGTCAATGCCGGTATCTATTTTTAACTTTAGGAGCTTTTTTGTTTTGGGAACCTTTTCAGCTTCTAAAATTGTCCCTGTCCGGATATCCATCTTGCCGAAATCATCAAAATCTATACTCTTTTTAGCAGGTTGTGATGAACTGTTTTTAAGTTCATTTTCCTTCTTTGTATTAAGCAGTTTCTGCAACTGCTTTTCAATTGTGTCGTCATCTATTTTTTCAAAGAGCAATGCGGGTTTTCTGATCTTATGACCTGCGGGTAATAACTCTTTCTCACCCAGTCTGTGCCAGTCTTGTTTCCCAAGGTTAAGGTATCCACGTAGTTTTTCCATGCTGTAAGGCAGGAAAGGATCAAGCACGATTGTAAGGTTTGCGGTTATCTGAAGGCAGACATTCAGGATAGTCTTCACCCTTTCAGGATTATCCTTAAATATTTTCCAGGGTTCTTCATCAGCAAGATATTTATTCCCCAGCCGTGCAAGGTCCATTGCATTTTTCTGTGCTTCGCGGAACCTGAAATTATCGAGGCTTTTTTCTGTCTCTTTCCTGATCTCCCTTATATAGGTCAGAGCCTGCGTATCGTATTTTAAAAGTTCCGTTACAGGCGGTACGTCTCCGCCAAAATATTTATGGGTTAAAACAAGCACCCTGTTAACAAAATTTCCCAGTACTGCTACCAACTCATTATTATTCCTGCTCTGAAAATCCTTCCATGTGAAATCATTATCCTTAGATTCAGGTGCATTTGCGGTCAGGACGTACTTCAACACATCTTCCTTACCTGGAAAATCTTCAAGGTATTCGTGCAGCCAGACAGCCCAGTTTCGTGATGTGGATATTTTATCATTCTCAAGATTCAGAAATTCATTTGCCGGGACGTTGTCAGGCAATATGAATGAACCTTCGGCCTTCAGCATACAGGGAAAAATTATACAATGAAAAACGATATTATCTTTTCCAATGAAATGAAGCAGCCTGGTATCAGGGTCTTTCCAGTATTTCTCCCAGTCAGGGGTTAGCTCTTTAGTTGCAGAGATGTAGCCAATTGGAGCATCGAACCATACATAAAGCACTTTGCCGTCTGTACCTTCAACCGGAACCGGCACACCCCAGTCAAGGTCCCTTGTAACAGCCCTCGGTTGAAGTCCTGAGTCAAGCCACGACTTACATTGTCCGTATACATTTGGCTTCCACTCCTTATGGTCTTCCAGTATCCACTGTTTCAGCCAGGGTTCATATTGATCCAGAGGAAGGTACCAGTGTCTGGTCTCTTTTAGCAGGGGTTTATTTCCACTTATAACCGAGACAGGATTAATCAATTCTGTGGGACTTAAAGATGTGCCACAACTTTCACACTGGTCACCGTAAGCTTTTTCATAACCACACTTTGGACAGGTACCTGTAATATAGCGGTCTGCCAGAAACTGGTTGTTCTCCTCATCATAATACTGTTCAGTTATCTTTTCGATAAACCTTCCGTCGTTATACAACTTTTTAAAAAAATACGATGCTGTTTCATGATGCACCTGAGATGTGGTTCGTGAATATACATCAAATGAAATACCCAGTTTTTTAAAAGACTCCCTGATCAGATCATGAAATTTATCAACCACGTCCTTGGGGGTAATCCCTTCATTTTTAGCTTTTAAGGTAATAGGCACGCCATGCTCGTCTGATCCTCCTATAAGAAGAACATCTTCATTTTTAGACCGAAGGTATCTGGCAAAAATATCTGCCGGAACATATACTCCGGCCAAATGCCCAATGTGAAGCGGACCATTTGCATAAGGAAGTGCAGTTGTTAAAAGTGTACGTTTAAAACGGGTCATACTGAAAAATTTCTTAAGCAATTAATTTAAGTGCACAAAGATAGTTGAAATGAATAACATGATAAACAATCATTTGCCCGTCATTAAAATATTTTTCGGAAAACTGGCGACAATTTTGTATCTTTCCGTTAAAAGATATCGGTATGGTTACACCTTCGTATTTACAGCCGGGAGATAAGATCATAATTGTATCACCTGCAGGGAAAGTGACTGAAGAACATGTGTTGCCTGCAGCTAAATGGCTGGAGGAGCAGGGGTACCGTGTAGAATTAGGCAAAAACGTATTCGCAAGCCATTTCCAGTATGCAGGTACTGATTACCAGAGGTATAAAGATATGCAAAAAGCTCTGGATGACAAAGAAGCAAAGGCAATTCTTTGTTCCAGGGGAGGATATGGTACAGTCAGAATAATAAATAAACTTGACTTTTCCATATTCATGCAGTATCCAAAATGGATCATTGGATTCAGTGATATAACCATTTTGCATTCATGTCTGAATAACAAAAGAGTGGCTACCATCCACGGAGTTATGCCAAAATACTTTTGGGATAAAAAGGGATCACCAAATGATAACCTGATTACTTTAATGGACATTTTAACAGGAAAGAAAGTAACTTACACATTACCCGGCTCGGAATATAATCAATCGGGAAAGGTAACCGCGGAACTTGTTGGCGGCAACCTGTCGATCATATCAAGTATGTTTGGTACATGCTGCGAACTTAACACTAAAAATAAAATACTCTTTATAGAAGAGATAGACGAATTCTTGTACCATGCTGACCGTATGATGCATCAGCTTAACATGAGCGGCAAGCTTTCTAAACTTGCAGGATTGGTAATTGGCAATTTCACTGACATGAAAGATAATGAATCTCCTTTCGGCAAAAACATTCATGAGATCATCTCAGAAGCTGTCAGTAATTTTGAATACCCTGTCTGTTTCGGATTTCCCGGTGGTCATGATGAAAAAAACCTGGCTCTTGCTTTCGGTAAAACATGGGAGCTTGACATATCAAAAAGGAAGACAATATTAACCCTGATAATTTGAATTTTTTATGCTTTCACAACGGGAAATCGGAGGAATTGCAGAACAATTAGCTAAAGACCATTTGCAAAAATCGGGTATGCAAATTATTGATACCAATTGGTACCACGGTCATCTGGAACTGGATATCATTGCCCGCGACAATAACGAGCTGGTTATTGTTGAAGTAAAATCACGTAATGGAATTCGTTTTGAACACCCCTCTGATGCTGTTAAAAATGTAAAGATCAAAAGAGTTATTGACGCTGCTGATGCCTATATAATGGAAAAAGGATCAGATCTGGAAACCAGGTTTGATTTAATTACCATAATCTTTTTTGGCAATGATTTCGAGCTTGAACATTTTAAAAATGCCTTCTACCCGACCATGTAAAGAGGGTAATGACACATACCCCTGTATGCTTTTATGCAGGACTTAAAAAACTGATATCTTTAAATATCCGGCCCAATATTCCTGTTTAATTGCCTATTAATTAGTTTTTTTACTATTTTTGAACAAACAGTAAATAAAAAAAACATGACAAGATTAACATTATCAAAACTCTATACTGATTCTTTCAGGAAAAATTGGGATGGAGCAGCTTTCTCAGATTACGAAGGGGGTAATTATACTTTCAGCGAAATTGCTGAAAATATTAAATCATTGCATCTGTTCTATCAGTTTGAGGGGTTAAAACGGGGAGATAAAATTGCAGTGCTTGGGCGCAACTCAGCAAACTGGGGAACAGTTTTTCTGTCAGCCCTCTCATCCGGCATTGTAATTGTTCCCATTTTACCAGATTTTAATGAAACAAATACAAATCATATAATCAATCACTCCGAAGCCAGGCTGGTTATCGGAGCAAAGTCATTATTGAATAAAATTGATTTTGACAATGATGAAAACCTGCAAACAGTAATTGTTCTTGAAGATTTTACTCTTCATGCATCCAGGGATGAGAACACCCGTTACAGGCTCAACGATTCTTTTCAGTATTACAAGGATAATAAACTGGAAAAAGACAATTTTGTTTTTGAAGAGTGGGATCCTGAGGAGACCTGCATTCTTTCTTACACTTCCGGGACTTCAGGTTTTACAAAGGGAGTGATGATCCCAGAAAGGAGCCTTGTGTCAAATATCATATTTGCACAAGACCACATGCCGCTGCAGCCGGGGCACAACATAGTCTCTTTTTTACCTATGGCCCATGTTTACGGCTTACTGTTCGAATTTTTATTCCCTGTTTCCCTGGGTTGTCATATTACATTTTTGAGCAAGATGCCCTCTCCGGCAATTATTACAAAAGTCTTCGGAGAGATCAAGCCCCATCTCATCCTTTCTGTACCACTGATCATTGAAAAAATATATAAGAAACGAATTCTGCCAACAATAGAGAAACCTCTGATGAAGGTATTGCTCAGGATACCCGGTATTTCATCAGTTATTCTGAAAAAAATTAAGGAAAAACTTACGGAAACCTTTGGCGGCCGGTTCTTTGAGCTTGTAATAGGAGGAGCGCCCCTAAGCGCAGATGTTGAAAAATTTTTCAGGAGGATAAATTTTCCTTTCTCTATCGGTTACGGAATGACCGAATGTGGTCCGCTGATTAGCTATGAAGCATGGGATAAAACGCTGGCAGGCTCGGCAGGGAGACTGGTAGACCGCATGGAAGTGCGAATTGACTCAGATGACCCATATAATATTGTAGGAGAGATACAGGTCAGGGGTGAAAATGTAATGACCGGTTATTTTAAAAATGAAGTAGCCACCAATGAAGCCTTTACTGAAGACGGATGGTTAAAAACAGGAGACCTTGGTATTATTGATAAAAATAATTTCATTTTTATCAGTGGCAGATCAAAAAATATGATACTTGGCCCTTCGGGGCAAAATATCTACCCTGAAGAAATTGAAGCAAGGATCACAAACCAACATTATGTTGCTGAATGTGTTGTTACAAGCCGTCAGGAGAAGCTGGTGGCAAAAGTATTCCCTGATTTTGAAGCAATGGAGGCAGATAAAATTACCCTGGAAGATCTTCCTGAATTAATGGAAGAAAACAGGAAAAAACTGAATTCTGAACTGCCAAAATATGAGCAGATCTCGTCGTTCGAACTGGTAACCGAAGAGTTTGAAAAAACACCTAAAAAGAATATTAAGCGGTTTAAATATGTATAATAAATTCAGAAAAAATTTTTAACATGAGCGCTACAAACAGAAGAGATTTCGTAAAGAATTCATTAGCCGTTACAGGGGGGTTATTATTATCGCCGGCAATGATTAACTGTTCAGCTGGAAGCCCCCCCTTTAAGATCTCACTTGCTGAATGGTCATTTCACAAAACACTTTTTGCAAACCAGATGACAAATCTTGAGTTCCCTGTTGCAGCCAGGGAACTGGGTATTGAAGGAGTTGAATATGTCAATCAGTTTTTCAAGGATAAGGCAAAGGATGAAAAATACCTTGCCGAGCTCAAAAAAATATGTGCCGGAGAAAATGTAGAGAGTGTCCTGATTATGTGTGATGCAGAAGGCATGGTTGGCCACCCTGAAGAACCGGAAAGAGTTAAAACAGCAGAAAACCATAAAAAATGGATCGATGCAGCTGCATTCCTGGGCTGTCATTCCATCAGGGTAAATGCTGCAAGCCAGGGAAGTTACGAAGAACAGCAAAAACTTGCCGCCGACGGATTACGAAAGATATGTGAGTATGGTGATACGAAAAACATAAATGTCATTGTAGAAAACCATGGCGGACTCTCAAGCAACGGGGAATGGCTTGCCGGGGTTATGGAACTAACAGGCCATAAACGTGTTGGCACTCTTCCCGATTTTGGCAACTTTATAATAAACAGGCAAACGGGAGAGGAGTTTGACAGATACAAAGGAGTTGAATTGCTGATGCCCTATGCCAAAGGAGTAAGCGCCAAGTCGCACGACTTCGACAGTGAGGGCAATGAGATTCATTCAGACTATTTCCGGTTGATGAAAATTGTGAAAGATTCAGGTTACAGAGGATGGATAGGAATAGAGTACGAGGGAAGTGTATTACCTGAAAAGGAGGGTATTCTGGCCACTAAAAGGTTACTTGAAAAAGTATTTGGAACGTTAGGCTGATCATCTTCTGAAGGGGTTAGAACCCTTTTTTCTCCAAAAAATTGATTTGTTCATTTTTCTGCTTTTTGTATAGTTACTCTTGTGCAGCCTTCTGTCAGGAATAGCTGAATACAAAAGGCCGGCACTGATCTGTGCTGTCACAGACCAGCATGAAGCAGACTTAAGGCTCTCAATGCCATCTGATTTAATATAGTCATAGTTAGGAACGCCATTCACAATATCTGAATTGATCAATGCTGCCGTTCCGTCAATATAGAAGTCAAATTTATCAGTCAGTTTGATTGTAGTGCCCAGTCCCGTGCCTCCGCTGAACGATGCTCGTTTGGGGTAATCGCTGTTTCGCGTTCCCCTGGCGTATAAAACGCCAACGTCATATTCAACACGATAAAAGGGATCGCGGAAAGTGAAGTCAGTACCTGTAAATGCCACTCCTCCAAATGCTTTAAGAAAAATAGTAACATCATCTGCGATAGGCAGAAAATACCAGCGGGCAGTTCCCAGGAGAGACAAAACCTGAGTTTTATATATTAATTCCTCAGTCGGATAGGGATAACTGTCGGGTAAGGGATTATTCCGTGAAAGAAAAAAATTATGGAGAGGAGCCTTATCTGTATGGCCATATAGGTTCATATAGTCGAACTCCATACCCACCTCAAAATCTGAAGTTACCGGTGCCATAATTTCTGCATCGGCTCCGATCCTGAATGCCGGGCTGAAATCACTGCTTCCGGGGTAGGTCAGTACATCCGCCGCGGG
>CAZBWK010000001.1:22450-89485 GCA_964495655.1 uncultured Prolixibacteraceae bacterium
TGTTTGATCTCTGCATTCCCCGGTTCTGTGATGAAAAATGAAGAATTGGCGCCCAGCCTGTACCTGAATATCTGGGATGAGGTTACATTAGAAAACAACAGCCATATTGTGGTTATTACCAGGTAACGATACATCGTTAGTTATATTATTTTCAGGGTTTCAATATAAGATTTTACTTCTAAAAAAACTAATAATATTTTTTACCTGTTTTGTTTTATCTCTTTTGCATCAACAAGTTTATATAATTTATCAGATCTTCTGATCTTTTCCGGGAAAGGAACAGAGATATGTTGTCCCTTTAAACCCTCTTCAACTCTCTTAAAATCAAAACGGATCTCATCGACAACAGACTCAGCCACACCGGTAGTAGGCCCGTTAACAATTATGCTTTCCCCGGTTTTTAAATTACCTGTTTCCAGTTTAAATTCAGCTACACCGATATTAGAAAAATAATTTGTACACCTCCCTAAATAAATTTTCCGTTTGGCAGCCTGTGAACCATAATTAGCGCTCCACTCTCCCAGGCGCTGGCCAAGGTAGTATCCATTCCAGAAACCCCGGTTAAACACTGAAGCCAGTCTCTCATTCCAGTTTTCAATTTTTTCTTTTGTAAAAGAGTTACTAAAATATGCTTCCACAGCCTCTTTATAACACTCCACCGTTGTCTTTACATACTCAGGTGAACGCGCACGGCCTTCAATCTTAAGGACAGTAACTCCGGCATCGAGGATCTTATTAAGAAAATGGATTGTCCTGAGATCTTTTGGAGACATAATATATTCATTGTCAATCTCCAGTTCCGCCCCGGTTTCTTTATCTCTTACAATATATGCTCTTCGGCAGGTTTGCAGGCATGCTCCCCGGTTAGCCGGGGAGGCCGTTTCGTGCAGGCTAAGATAGCATTTACCACTAACTGCCATACATAAGGCCCCATGCACAAACATCTCAAGCCTGACAAGATCACCTGAAGGACCCCTTATTTGCTGCCTGACTATCTCATCATTGATCTCGTGCACCCTCCCAAGGTTTATTTCGCGTGCAAGAACCATGACATCAGCAAATTGTGAAAAAAACCTGACCGCCTCTGTATTAGTAATATTGACCTGAGTAGATATATGCACTTCCAGCCCTATTGACCGGGCATACTGAATTACTGATATATCGGCTGCAATAACAGCAGAAATCCCGCATTCTTTAGCTGCATCAAGAATATCATGCATCTGCCCGATTTCAGTATTGAAAATTTCGACATTCAGGCTCAAATAGGTTTTAACACCGTTTTCTGCAGCAATCTTTACTATTTTGTACATGTCGGCCAGCGAAAAATTGGCAGATGACCGTGACCGCATGTTAAGATCACCTACTCCGAAATAAACTGAGCCGGCCCCTCCCTGGATGGCTGCCATAAGGGTTTCCATAGAGCCTGCCGGTGCCATTATTTCAACTTCCCTTCTGATCATAATCTGATTAAAAATTTATACAAATTTCTCTCTTTTTTGGAGATTATAAAGGCCATAGAGTATAAAAATTACCGATCCAGTCCCTAAAAATATTCTGTTTTTTGTAACTATACCCTGCCAGATAATCTCATTAAAGTTATTTGGAAGCTGGAAAGGATTTAAAAAAACATTCCATTGTGTCCTTGCTATATTATTCTGGAGAATCAGCAATGCCACGCCAATGAGAATCACTAATACCGCAGTTCCGTTACCATTCTTAATTACAGTAGAGAACATAAATGACAAAGAGCCCATAAAAATAACCGGATACATCAACTGGTAAGCCATTTCAAGGACATCTACCCTGTACAGCAAAACAGAGGCAATGAATGCAAACAAGACTATGATTAAAAAAACCAGAACGTAGATCAGTAATAATCTCACAAGCCAGACTTTGTACCTGTAATTAGGTATGCCAAAAAGAATTTCAAGCATACGTGAATCGTCATCGCTTTGAATGCCAAAAACAGTAGGATAGAAAATAAGAAGTATCCCGGGAAAAATCAGCAGGGTGTATACAGTTACTTCATTGAACATTGCATTATTCCATACCATCTGAATCGCAAAAATCAGAAAAAAAGCAAATGCTGCAAGCAGGAACCATATAAACCTGCCTGAAAATATGATCTTCATATTATACCTGATCATTTTCCATTTATTAAACAAGCTGTTTTTTATATCATATTTGCGTTTCATTGTTCAGCGGTTTTTTGATGAAATCCTTCAATAAACATAAATAGGCATCCTCCAGGTGCGGGGCCACATTCACAGCATCAGCCGATGGTTTCTCTTTTGCCAGCAACCTGATCTTTATATTATCACCGTCACGCATATGATGAATGATCAGCTGCTTATCAGCAAAGTTATCAAACTCTTTAGCGGGTAAAGTCATCTGCCAGACAAAACCTTCGCCCATGCTGACCATATCTGACGGGGTTCCGGAATATTTAAGGTCACCTCTGTTAATTACTGCAACCTGGTTACACGAGCTGGAGATATCTTCTATAATATGTGTCGAAAATATCACAATCCTTTCCCTGCTAAGTTCAACCAGCAGGTTTCGGAAGCGTATCCTTTCGCGCGGGTCGAGGCCGGCAGTTGGTTCATCAACAACCAGTATTCTGGGCAGAGTAATAAGAATTTGTGCAATCCCGATTCTTTGTTTCATTCCACCCGAGAAAGAACTAATCCTGTCATCTCTCTTTTCCCACATATGCACACTTTTCAATACATACTCAAGTCGTTCATTCCTTACCTTTTCAGACTTAATGCCTTTTAATATTGCCTGATAATCGAGAAACTCCCAGGCCGACATATTATCATAATAGCCAAATGCCTGGGGCAGATATCCCATAAGTCCCTGCAGTTCTTCCCGGTATTTTTGAGTATCCAGTCCGTTAATCCATATTTTACCGTAACTCTGTTCAAGAATTCCGCATATAATGCGCATCATTGTTGATTTCCCGGCGCCATTGGGCCCCAGTAAACCAAACATACCAGTCTTTATCTCCAGCGAAACACCGTTTAATGCGCGGAATGGCACGTTACGTTTTCCAATCACCGGTATCTGGCGCACCACAGTAAAATACCATCTTCGTAAACTGCTTAATCTGCCTTCAATACGTGCAATATTAAGTTTTTTATTGTGTATATATTCTCCTGAAGTATATATTATCAACAAAATAAGCCAAATTATACCCACAAAAATTACCATCCCTGTATTATCCCAGCGCATAAAAAAGATCAAAACAAAGAGGGCCGGTAATGCCCAAAAAATAAGATTAAACAATATCCGGTCAATCTTATGTAACAGTTCATTTCCGGTATCTCTGAACCTGTTGTTCAAAACACGGGAAGCAGGATTATACAAAATAAATGTAAAGAAATAGATAAAATGAGACATCACCCACATCCAGAAATTACTCTCAAGGTAGAAGAAAGTAAAATAGATCATAAAAATAAAAAGAGGTATTTGCCATATCAAGTCATAGAAGTCATGTAACTTTCTGTAATCTTTAAGTAATCCGGCCCTCTCCCTGATCTTAATCCCGGCTTTCCATTCTCTCACAAACCTGCTGTCCCTGTCATATACTTTAACCAGCTTACGAATGACTATTTTTATTGGCTCCTTTTCATCAATCACTCCGGAGCTGGCCTGCTTAAGACTTGTCAGCACAAATGCTGTAACTCCGGGAATAAGAATCACAATAAGCATAAAACCCAGCAATTTCCAGACAAATGTATCTACCTCAAAATAAATATATGCTGCTGCAGCTGCAAAAACGATTATCTGCAACGCTTTTAACTGCCAACTCAAAGATTTAAGCCAGTTAATTGAATTTTCCATCCCAAAATACAGGGTAGGTATAAAAATAAGGGTTAGAAGGGTACTTACGCTTAACCCTCCGATCACAGTAATGGCAAAAGGCGCTCCGATAGCCCCTACATATTCCGATTTACCAAGCGCCAGGGGCATCATAGCCACGATTGTTGTTATGGAGGTTATGAGTATAGGTCTTACCCTTGAAAGCCCGGCAGTTATCAGGGCTCTTGATTTACGGTTACCCCTTTTACGAAGTATATTTGTAAAATCTATAAGTATAATTCCATTATTTACCACTACTCCCAGCAATATCAGAAATCCGGTAAGTGTATTGGCATTGAAAAGGCTGTTACCCGTAAAGATCAGGGCAATAAATGAACCAATTGCTGCCAATGGAACCGAAAACATAAGCACTACAGGAGTTGTAAGAGATTCAAAAACCGAAGCCAGTATCATCAGGATCAAAATAAACGCAGCAGCAATAAGAAAGTAAAATTCAGCATACTGGTCTTCTTCGTGGATCACCTCTATCGCCACTCCCGGAGGCATTTTATAACTGCCAACGACCTCATCTATTTCGAGCCGGTATGCTTCCAGCAGGCTTTTTGATTGTTCTGCTTCAGGTGCAAAACGGTAAAAAAGCTGAATCTGCTTCTCCTGGTTGATCCTGTTAATACTTGCCATGCCGAATGAATAGACTATATCGGCAATATCCTGCATCTCATATACAGCGCCCTGTCCGTTTCTTATCTGAACACGGCGGAGGTCGTCCACATTTTTTTCCCTCGCTTCCTCCTCCTCCGTAAGTTTCTCTTTTATAAGTATATCAAACTCTTCATTGCTCTGTTTGAAATTTACTCCTGATGAAAACTCCCGGCTGAAAGAACCAAGTTCCGATGCAATATTATTTAAAGTCAGACCATATTCAGTCAGCAAAAGCTGATTAAAGTAAAGATGGAGTTCAGGGCGTCTGCTTCCGACGCTAAGACTGACACTTCTTATGGACTCAAGATTTTCAACATAATACTGAAGGTCTTCGGCCACTCCCCTCATCAGCTCAAAATCTTCACCTTTAATTACAATACGTTCGCGATTTGTACCAATTCCCAAAAAACGGCTGAAATTTTCTATTCCGGTACCTCCTCCGCTGCCACCTCTGAATCTGGCACTTGACGCAGGAGCAGTCAGGCTCACCTCAGCCCTTGCTATATTTTGTATTAAACCTTCAGCCTGTGACTTGATCTCTGCGATTTTACGATCGTTGATCTTCTCATAATCCTCCTGAAGAACAACCGTGATAATCGCATCTTCAGCCTGGATATTAGAAATAACATCCTGCCTTTCAGTAATCTCTTCCAGCCTGTTTTCAATTTCTGCCACTACAAGGTCTGTTGCATCAAGAGTTGCTCCGGTGCGCATAGTTACATATATTGAAAACCGGTTTTCTTCAACCTCTTCAAGGGTATTGACATTAATAGCAAGCACAATAAAAATCGTTACAAAAAACAGCACAATAGCGCCCACCGTTGTAGCAGCGGGAGCTCTCATGCTCGACTTAAGCAGGAGCACATATATTTGGATAGTCCTGTTATTTGTAGTAACTTTTTCATAGAAAATATTATGAGAGGCTTTTCTTTTCAGAAGCAGGTGGGCTAACATAGGAATCAGCAGGAGAGCCACAAACAGGGATACAGTGAGTGTTGAAATGATAGAGACCCCGACATGGTTACCCAGCAGCTTTATCATATATTCAGATGAAAAGAGGAATGGAAGAAAGACTGTAATCGTAGTCAGCGTAGCAGCAACAATTGATCTCCAGACCTCTGAGGTACCCTGGACAACAGCCGCATCCGGATCGAACCGCTTACCCGACAGTCTGTAAATATTTTCAAGCACAACCACACTGTTATCGAGCAACATACCTATTGCAAGGACAAGGCCAACCAGGGTAAGGCTGTTAATTGAGATATTGAATGCATAAAACAGGTTAAAGGCGGTAAATACCGACACAGGGATAGCTAATGCAATAATTGAAACTATCCGCAGGTTTTTAAGGAATACCCACAAAACAAAAATTGCCAGCAGTCCTCCAACCAGGGCAAGGTTAATTATCTGGTCAATATTCTTTTCCATTGTTTCTGCCAGGTTGGTCTGCACTACCAGTTCAATATCATTACCTGCCAGTTTTTCATTGAGGGCAGCTATTCTGTCCTGCACCTCCTTTGAAAGTTCGATAAGATTAGCCTGGGAGTCACTTACAAGCATCAATGAAACAGCATCCATACCATTAACCCGGCTTATGCTCTCCTCCTCTTTGACCCCGAAATAAATATCAGCAATATCTTTAAGGAACACAGGTCCTTCGGCAACAATAATATTTTCGATATCGGTTACTTCACTATATTCTGCTGTAAGATGAACAAAATATTGCTTTTGATTCTCCTTTAAATAACCCACAAATGTGCGGTTAGCCGAGTTAGAAGTAATTGAACTTCTTATCTGTGCCGGAGTTATTCCGTATGCATCGCAGGCTGCTTTATCGTATGTTATCTCAATAGAACGTTCCTGGCCTCCGAACACATTAACAGAGGCTATGCCATCTATATTCTCCAGCTCTGAAACAACCTCCTGGTCAACAATATGCCTTAATCTGTCAGTTCCTCCGCTACCCCTGATCTGCAACTCCATGAACTGGTTGCTGAGATTTTGAATATCCACTCTGTTAACCGACACCCTGAAATTTTCATCCAGGTTATCGGCTGCCTGATTTATCCGTTCCTGCAACTTCAGAAACGTATATTTAAAATTCACGTTCTGATTAAAATTAACCTGGATAGAAGCAGTGCGGTTATTAAGCGTTGTCTCAATACTTTCAATACCCTCCATAGCTCCGATAGCCCCTTCGATGGGAATTACAGCCTGGTTCTCCATATAGTACGGATCAACTTCCATTGTTGAATTTATCTGAACAAAAAGCATCGGAAGTTCAGCATTGGGCATTAATTCGACAGGCAGCTGTTTATAGGAAACATATCCCAGGAGGGACAGTCCCGTAAACAACATCGCAATGAGTATTTTTCTGTTTATGATAAAGTTCATCCTCTTACAACTCCTTTAACCCTGTCAAGTATATCATATACACAGGGGATTACTACCAAAGTCAATAATGTTGAAGTTACCAGTCCTCCGATTACCGCCAATGCCATCGGAGATCTCAGTGATGCACTTTCGCCAAACCCGAATGTCAGTGGCAGCAACGCAAGTACTGTTGTCAGGCTGGTCATTATAATAGGCCTTATACGCTGCTGGCCTGCCTGTGCAATAGCCTCTCCTCTTTCCAACCCATCTCTGATAAGTTGATTAATCCTGTCGACAAGTATAATAGAATTATTAACCGCGATACCGGCAAGCATTATCACGCCGATAAGGGCCATGATGTTAAATGTCCTTCCGGTAGCTAAAAAGATCAGTATACTGCCTACCACTGCCAGAGGAACTGTGAACAGGATTGTAAAAGGATGGATCAGCGATTCAAACTGGGAAGCCATAACCATATAGACCAAAATAATGGAAAGCAGAAGGGCAAAACTCAGGCTGCTGACAGACTCCTGTCTCTTTTCTTCCTCCCCGGTGACCATGATCCGGTAATTTTCGGGCAGGTCGATCCTGGCAATTTCCTGCCTTATCTCTCCGGCCACACGGTCGAGGGGGATACCCTTTTCCATTTGGGCAGTCACCCTGCCGGTACGATTCTGATTTTTTCTTAGGATCTCTCTGGGCGCATATCCAAATGAGATATCTGCAATTTCGCTAAGACGGAACTTTTGGGTCCCTGCGTTTATAATGATATTATGAATATCATTTAATCCTTTTTCAGGAACCTTAACAGTAATATCACGCATCTCGCCCTCCTTTTCAAACTGTCCTGCATTTTTACCTTCGAGCTGTTCCTGGATCTGAGTTATAACATTGTTTATATTAAGGTTATAAAGGCCTGCTTTAATGCGGTCGATATGAATCTCCACTTCCGGAGCCCCCTCTGCAATTGAAGTCTGAATATTGAAGATCCCCTCTACGCCAGCCATGTTAGCCATTACCTGATCTAATATTATCTCAATCTCATCGAGGTCCTCTCCTCTGACCTCAACAACTACAGGCTCTTCTTCAGTCCCAAGAATTGATTTCAGGGCACTCTGTTCTTCAGAAAAGCTAACTTCAAGTCCTTCGATATTTTCAGTCTGTTTATCAATATCAGCTATAACCCTGTCTGCTGTGACAGTGGATCCCTCTTTAAGGACCACTCTTATCTGTGCAGTATTTTCTCCCTCAAAAACAGCAGTTGCATCACCTGCAATACTTGTTGAAGGCCCTGAATGGGAGTATATTTTTTCAAGGTCGTCACCCAGATACTCAGTAATTAAAGTTTCAATATTTTTGACCGTTCCTTCTGTACGCTCAAGAGTTGTCCCTTCCATAAGTTTAATATTCATCGTAAACTCCCGGGATTCGGTTTTAGGCATAAATTCGGTGCCGATAAGAGGTACCAGCATAAATGAACCAACAACAACAATTACAGTAAAAATTAAAACTATCCACCTGAATTTCAATAACTTATTTAGAAATCTGCCATATCCTCCCACCTTGACTGAATGCTTCTTCACCGGTGCTATTTTCTTTTTATAAATAGAGTGATACAGAGCAGGTATCACAAAGATAGCAACGAACAGTGATGAAACCAGAGAGAAAGCCACTGTCCAGGCCTGGTCTTTGAATAGCTCACCGGAGGCTCCGTGCAGGTAAACAATTGGCAGAAATACCACAATTGTAGTTATGGTTGAGGCAGTGATTGCTCCCCCCACCTCTGCAGTTCCGTTTATGGCAGCATCCTTCACTGTCATTCCGTTTTCATGATTTCTGAAAATATTTTCAAGCACCACGATAGCGTTATCTACAAGCATGCCGGCCCCCAGCGCCAACCCTCCCAAGGTCATGATATTAATGGTCAGATCATTGAAATACATCAGGTTAAAAGTCGCAATAATAGATATAGGAATTGCGATACTTACAATCAGGGTAGTACCCAGGCGCCGCAGGAAAAGGTACAGCACAAACACTGCAAGCAAAATACCCAGTAATGCTGTATTTTGTACCTCTCCTATAGCAGCACTTATGAATTTACCCTGGTTGGTTACCTGATGAAGCGTATATCCGGGCAGGGCTCTTTCGATGTTAACCAATGCACTGTTTATCTGGTCTACCGCTTTAACGGTATTAAATTTCGTTTCCTTATAAATTGCGAGTCCAATGCAGCGTTCACCGTTGAAATGTACAATATTTGCAGGTTTTTTATTTCCTGATGTAACTGTTGCCACATCTCTTAAAAACACGGGTGCCCTCTCTGTTAAAGATTCATTCTGACTTTCAGGCCTTACAGCCTTATACCCTACGATCAGGTTTTCAAAATCCTCAATACTGTTAAGGAGCCTTATTCCTTTCACTATATACTGACGTCCCAATTCGCTTACTCTTCCACCTGTGACATTTCTGTTAAAATTTTGAATGCGGGTGCTCACTTCATCCAGTGTCAAGCCCTGTGCCTCAAGCCGGTAAAAATCAGTATTGATGATCACTTCACTCTCTTCCTGTCCCGACAGTTCAACTTCGGCAACTCCCTCAAGGCGCACCAGCTCATTACGGATATAGTTGTCCGCAACCTTTCGTATCTCATTCATGTCAGTGATCTCATTATGCTTAACAGCAATAAGCATAACCGGCGCTGTATTAGGATCATGTTGTGTGATCCTCAGATCATCAATATCTGAATTCTGAGTAAGTGAATTCAAAGCTTTCTGCAGATCGAGAAATGCCTCATCCATATCTTTTTTCCATGCATACTCCACTGTTATCTGGGATGTCCCCACCCTTGTAATGGAAGAGACACGTATAACGTCAGACTGTCTTATTGCAACTGCCTCGATATTCTCTACAAACTGCTTTTCCATCTCCTCCGGCGGTCTCTCGCCTGATTTAATCTCCACAAATATGCGAGGTGAATTAAGATCAGGAAAAAGATCGACTCCCAACTTATCAAATGAAATATAGCCGAGGAGCAACAGTCCCAGGACTATCATCATTATTGTTACAGGGTAACTGACAGAAAACTGTGTTAATTTCTTCATTTTAAATTATTTCTAATTAGTTGCCGGCGAGGCTCTTATAAAATGATCCGAACTTTTGAATTATCCCGCAAAGTCTCAAATCCTTTTATGATCAGCCTTTCATTCACCTTCAGCCCTTCCAGCACCTCAACCGAATTTTGATTTTCTATGCCGGTGGTAATCCATCTTTGGTTAGCTGCACTGTTCCTTCCCACAACAAATACATATTTTTGTCTGCCTCTCGTAAGAATTATATCCTTAGGTATAACAATGGTACTGTCCTTACGGTCTGTAATAATATCTGCCTTAACGAACATTCCCGGCCGTAATATCAACGCCTGATTCTGAACCTCCACTTTGCCGGTAAAGGTTCGGGTTTCTGCACTGATTGCCGGTGATAGTTCCGTAACTTTTCCAATAAGTGTATCTTCGGGAATAGTATAATTGGTTAACAGCACCTCCTGATTTAGTTTCACTTCTGAGATGTTTTTCTCGGGAAGATTGATATTCAAATACATAGAGCTATAGCTCATCATTGATAAGAGATGTGAACCTGAAGGCACTCTTGTGCCCTGTGTATAATATGGCAGTTCGACGATGATCCCTGAGAATGGCGCTGTAACATTCATCTTCTCAAGCTGGATCAATGCATTATCATAATTGTACCTTGCATTCGTTTTGGAGACTTCAGAATTACGCAATTCACGGAGGGTCACACCTCCCTTTTCATATAAGGATTTCTGTTTTTCATATTCTTGTTCGGAGATCTCCAGGTTTAGTTTGACAGCCTCGAGAGCCAGATTATTTTCATATTCATCATTTTCAAACTTAACGATTGTCTGGCCCTTATTCACTCTGTCGCCCAGTTTGAAAGGCCTTCCTGTTAAAGGATTTTTCTGAAGGAAATAATCACCTGTCATTTCAGAGTTAACTACCACTTCAGATGTAGCCTTTACTGTACCTGTTGTACTGACAAACTGCATTATCGCCTGAAGCTTTATATCCTCAGCTGAAATGGGGACTGCCAGTTCGGTACTTACCGACTGGCTTTGATTATTGCAGGCAGCAAATGCCAACAAAATCAATATAAATGGGAAAAATCTGATATTCTTCATCTGTTAAAAATTATTATTTATTTATCATTTAAATATAGTTCAGAAGGAAGCAAAGGCTGGTTTTTCTCAAAATCGTACAAGCTTTGAATTTTAAGGTTCAATAGTTCTATTTTATAATTTATAAGAGCTTGGGCAAATGATATTTTCCTTTCTGAGAGCTGTGTCTGATAAAGGTTCAGGTCCATACCTGTAAGGTCGCCATTTTCATATCTTTCGAGATTGATCTCATAAGTTAACTGTGCATTGGTCTGACTCTGCTCTGCTATTTCAATCTGGTTCAACTGATTTTGAATATTTCTGTACGCCTGTCTTATTCCGATTATTATCTGATTTTGTTCGTCTGTCAAACTAAGTTTACGGGATTCAATAGTAGCCTCCTGAGCTTCGATCCGGGCTTTTTTTTCACCCCAGTCAAACAGAGGTATATTAAAGCTCAGGGCAACCGAAGGACTGTTAGTGGGGGCATCAAAAATTCTGTCCAGATCACGGTTATCGCCTGAGATACCCAGTCGAAGGTTTACATCACCCCTGAATTCATTTAATGATTTTGTACGTATAAGGTCAAACTGGCTTGATTCGATATCTATTTCTCTTTGGCGAAGTTCCATCCTGGATACCAGTCCGGTCTCAATAGCTTTCTCAAGGTCAACCGGAACCGGATTGGTTGTCACATCGGCAAGAATTGAGAAATCTTCATAGAGGTCCATTCCCAGATAGAGTTTCAGCTGATCTTTTGCATTTTCGAACATTACCTCCTGATTTTGCAGCGAAGATTTTGATGTAGCCAGGTTCAGCTCAGCCTGGTACAGTTCCTCCATTGCTGCAAGTCCTGCCTCAACCTTATTTTTTATTATCTCATAACTGTTCTGTGTATTCCTGAGTTCCTCCCTCGCAATATTCAGGTTCATCTGCGCCATATACACATTATAAAAAAACTGAGTAACATTCTTTTCCAGGTTTAGCCGTTGAATTGCATAACTGATATTGGCATTTTCAAGATTCAACTCCAGCTCTTTAAGTTCCAGTTTAAGCCTGTTGTATGTGAACAGGGGCTGATTTAAATTAAGATAGAGGTTATTAAAAAACACCTTACTCTCAAGATCATTGGCATCTGAATAACTTCTCTGCCATCCAAATTCATTGGTAAGTGACAAGGTACCATCTGTTATCAGAATAGGCTGTTCAACTCTGAAAAGGGCATTAGTCTGAAAATTCTCGTTTGTGTACCATTGCGACACACGGTTATCGAAGCGCCTGTTACGGCTAAATCCTACCGGCCGGAGGTCGAGAGACAACCGCGATTTCAATGCAGCACTCTGTGCTTCCAGACTTTTTGAGAACCTCTCCAGGTTCAGCAGCGATCTTTTCAGGTCCGGACTGCCGGTTTCTGCTATTTGCAAGGCTTTATCAAGGGTAAGGATTTCCTGCGCCCTCACATCAGGTATGAAAAGGATAAAAATCGAAAATAAAAATAATAACCTCGACATTTGAGTAAAATTTTTAAGATACTTCATATTTCAGTAATTTAATTTCATAATTTCACCAGCTTAACTGCATCGGCAAAGACAATCCTTAAATTTGATTTATTGGTCAATTCGATCAGTGCTGTATCGGGAGAGAAGTAAAAGGAGCCCAGGCTGTTCCAGCCGCTATCTGCATTATGAATACTAAGCGATTGTTCTTCAATGCCATCGTCACTATGGATAAAGAACTGATATTCACCCCTCTCCTCTCCTCCTCCTCCCCGTCCGAACCGTCTTGCTTTATAGAGATGATAGTAAAGTTCGTAATGCCCTGGTTCGCTGACCGGTACACGCCATCTGGCCTTTACAGAGCCATCGCCCGACTTTACATAATGTCCGGAACGTATATAGTCGCCATAAAAATCGGAATTTGTAGTTGCTGTCCAGTTGACCGGAGGCCTCCAGTAGTTCATTCCCGCATATTTTTGGGATCCCTCACTCTCCTTAGCCATCCATTTTTCCAACAGGCTGATCTCATTAGTACTGGTTACCTCAAACCCGGGGTCTTCATTATCAACGATTATTTCACCCTGAAGCTGCCTGATCACCGGCACATCTGTGACCACTTCACCCTCGAATGCCACTGCCTTCGGATCTTCCAGAATTTCACGGAACCCTGTCATTATTACCTGAGGAATATTTTGGGAAGTAATTGTATTTATCATAACCATTCTCGGATCTGAATCCAGCATAAAACTTACATCTTTAGTCTGATTTGGTTCCATATACAACAGCTTATGGATCATATCATCTGCACCGGGTCCCCGGCCGAATCCCCTGCCGGGGCCTCCTCCTTCTCCAAGCCTGAATGAAAACTTGATAACACCTTCAATATCTGCGAAATTAGTCACTTTCAGCGATACTTTGGTTCTTAGAAAATCTCCCGTTCTCACCTTAACTGCTTCAATAGGTGAAAAGAGGTAGCCGGGAAGTGCTTTCTCGACAAACCATTTATCCATAACAGGCATAAGTTTAACACCGAATTTCTCATCAATTTCATTGGCAAACTGCTCAAACGAAATATTCCTGAACCGGTAATCCCTCAAAAGTTCCCGTAAAAATTTTTCAAACTGTTCCTGTCCGGCTTCCCATTGAATTTTTGAAAACAGAGCTTCGCCTTTCAGTTTTATAACATTATCAATTATGGCTTTTTGTTTAGGATCTGCGATAATCTCTTCGAATGTACTGTCCTGAAGCGCAATATTTGCCATCTCATCTTCACTAATTCCCTGCATATTTCTGCGAAAAGCGCTTCTCATATCATTAGCCTGGCTTTTGAGGTATGCTTCAAAAATGCGATTTGTAATAGGCCACACATCTGACTGTATATTATTTTGAAAATTATACAGCATAGGGAATATAAAATAGGGATTTGACAACTCCGCCGGGGAGAATCCACCCATGCCGGGCCTGAAATTGACAGACTGTTCCCGGGTGAATAAAGCGAGAAAATCGAATAAAATCCTGATCTCCTTATCCTTCTCTGTAAGGTTACTATCTCCTCTCCGTCCCCATCTCTCCATTCTTTTCCTGGAACCCTCCAGGTCAGCCTCACGTAAAAGATAACCCTTTTCAGGAATCAGAACCTGCTCAGGCTGAACGAACTCCTGTCGTCCCGCCCAAATCCTCTCATAAGACTTAAATTGTGCAGGTACTTCAACCACAAAAAGGCGTTTAAAGGCATATTCAAGGTTATAAGTTCTTTCAAAATCACCCATCCGTTCACTTACCAGACTTGCAAGAGTATCTTTTATTTCGGGCAGAGCGTCTGTAAAAAAGTCATGTCCTTCAATATGCCATATTCCATATTCAACCGAATCGGTCAGTATACTTTTCTTCTCGTACCTGCCAATAGCCAGAGAGATTTGGGTAAGCGGAACATCATTTCTAAAGAGGAATAATCCGTCAGGTTCAGTTATTATCTCACCCTGCGAGATTGCACGGAGTCCGGGAGCAGTTTTTACCTTTAAATTAAAATCTATGAATTCCGGATGGTTCCAGCTCACATCATCAGAACTGTAAGTTACTCCTGTCTTGGGATACCAGTTAGCTTCCGGGGTAAGCAAAAGATAATCAGGAGTTAAAAATGTATATCTCTTATCAACATTTAAAACAAATTTCCCGTATTTCGATTGTCTTTCTTCCTCTGTGACATCGAGATAACAGAAAGTCTCATTTATACTGCCCGAATATGATATTTGCAGTGTCTTCTCCTCTCCCGGTTCCAGGGAGACATCTTTTTCTATAATGATGAGGTGATGTTTCCTGTTAAAAGGGGTCTCCTGACCGCCCAGTTTAACATTTTGTAATACAAGTCCTTCGTTCAGGCTTAAAATCAGTTTATCTATTCTCTCATCCTTTTCATTTTTTATGACCAGATCAGAAACAGCCTGAATAATACTACCCTTATGCTCCAGAAATATATCGTGAGACAGGGTAACGGGCAACTTTTCCCTGACATATATATTGTTCAAAGCCACTGCTTCCTGTCTCAACGACTCATCTTTTTTAAATCTAGTAATGTGATCAAAACCAAGATAAGTCCCTATACCCAAAAAGATAATTGCAATTATCAGAGAGAATATTGTCATAGATACTGACTGTGGAAGCCTTTTCAAAAGGTAAATAGTAAAAAAGATAAAGCTTATTCCCAATGAAAAATATATACCCCTGTGTATCAATACTCTTTCAAGGTTACCCATTCCTGCAATATCTGAGATGAGCATTGGGATATTAAAGGCCATATAATCAAATATATAGTAATACCGGGCTTCTAACAAAAAAATTGTAATACCTATATATCCCAATATGATAACAAAAGTGATGGCCTGGTTACGAATAACACTCATAAGCAGGAAGGAGAGGCCCATTATAAAAACAAGAGTTGGCACACTGATCAATAACAGGTATAAAAGGTATGCCTCTTTATTAACAGGGGTTGACTGGGACAGCAGGTTAAAGATCAGCGCCATCAGCACTACTGCAATATTCAGTACGAGGAACACCTGAAGATTTCCCCATGTTTTGCCTATTACATACTCACCATTGGTCATTGATCGCATATATATAACCTCCGTTGTATCTAGTTTTTTATCACGCTTAAGAAAATCGGAGGCTAAAAACACTGCAATAATTGCCTGGGCTACATTCAGTATCAGAAGGTTAATATAAGGAATAGCTGAAGGTATACTTCTCACGGCCCATCCCTGATCCCCTCCTCCCTGGATTACCATCCCAAAGTTGAGGATAAACAACACACCTAGCGACAAAACTCCAAATATCCGGAAAAACCAGCTCCTTAGCAGTGTTTTACGCTCATATTTGGCTATCGACAATATATTATGAAAAGAGATCATGGTTCAAAATTTATTTAAAATTCAGGAAATCATCCACTGATTAAGTTTATTCTCCATAAAATGCACATAGGCATGTTCCAGGTCAGGCTCAATTTGCTTACCATAGTAGCCGTTAATTTCAGTGGCAACCACCTGTACTTCCCAGCCACCTTCAACGGGTATAGTAGATATAACAGGATATTTTTCATTTATTTCCATATATTCTGTTTCAGTGGCATTTATAAGCCATACGTTTCCACGGGCTTCATTAACCAGTTTTTCGGGTGCGCCTGAAAATGCAAGCTGGCCCTCGTGTAACAGCGCCATATTATGGCATGTACTGGAAATGTCACCCACTATATGTGTTGACAGAATGATTATAACATCCTGAGTACTAATTGTCGATAACAAATTTCTGAAACGTATTCGTTCCTCAGGATCCAGTCCTGTTGTCGGCTCATCAACAATAATGATCCTGGGATTATTAATAAGGGCCTGAGCAATTCCCAGCCGTCTTTTCATACCTCCGGAAAGCTTATTGGCATTCCGGTCACGTGCTTCATATAATCCAACCTCTTCAAGCATCTGGTCTACTGCTTTTTTTCGGGCAGAGCTGTTTTTCATTCCTGCGAGCCGGGCGGTGTAATCTAAAAATTCGTAGGTTTTCAGTTTTGAGAAAAAGCTGAAATCCTGGGGAAGGTACCCAAGCATTGCCCTTATTTCCCTTCTGTTTTTTGCCAGGTCCAGGCCGTCAACTGTTACCTTTCCACTTGAAGGTTTCATGAGTGTGACCAGAATTCTCATTAAAGTTGATTTCCCGGCACCATTAGGGCCTAACAGCCCAAACATCCCGTTGGAAATTTCAAGATGTAAATTTTTTAAGGCGTAATTCCCGTTGGGATATACCTTATTTAAATTTTCAATTTTTATATACACTTTTAATTATTAAATTAATTAAACTACTCATTTGGACTTGAGAGTTTTAAAATAGTTTAAATATTAACCATAAATTAGTAGTTCTAATTGCACTTTGCCAGATATTAATTTTGATTAATTTTGCGCTTCTGATGAATATACAAATTTTACAACTTCTTGAAGGTGCCCGTAAAGCCACCGGATTAACTGTCATTATAGATGTTTTCCGCGCCTTTTCCACAGCCTGTTATGCTTTTAATAAGGGTGCGGAAAAGATCATTCCGGTTGACAACATCGGAAAAGCTTACCTTTTGAAAAAGGAAAATCCTGAATACCTTCTGATCGGCGAGCGCAATGAAATGAAGCCACACGGTTTCGATTTTGGAAATTCTCCTACACACCTGGCAGATGCCCGGTTGCAAGGAAAAACAATTGTTCATACAACCAGTTCGGGCACTCAGGGAATTGCTGCTGCAGTCAGAGCCGATGAGATCATCACCGGAAGTTTTGTAAATGCCGGCGCTATAATCAGGTACATACAGCAAATGCAACCGGAAACAGTTTCGCTGGTATGTATGGGTTATGCATGCAGCTTTCCCGTAGATGAAGACACTCTTTGTGCTGAATATATAAGAAATGAATTAACAGGTCAGCACAACGATTTCAATAAAATGGTCACTATCATCCGAAAAGGATCAGGGAAACGGTTCTTTGAGCCTGAAAAACAGGATTGGGCCCCCGGTTCTGATTTCGATATGTGCTTGAAATTAAATTTGTTCGACTTTATTCTCAAAGTCCGTAATGACAGCGACCCCGGATTTTTACAAAAGATACCCTTAATCGCAGTTGCATGATCGTCAATCTATTGCCTGGAGGCAAAAATGATATATTATGAGCAAATATAATTTTGACGAAATTATTGACCGTGAAGGTACTAACTGCATTAAATATGATGCCAGAAGGCAAATATTTAAATCAGCTGATATATTACCTCTCTGGGTTGCTGACACCGATTTCAGAACACCTGAATTTATTACAAAAGCCATAAAAAAACGGGCTGAACATGAGATCTTCGGATATACATTCAAACCGGATTCCTATTTCAGCTCCATAACAGGCTGGATGAAAAGGCGGCATAACTGGACAATAAAAAAGGGGTGGATATCTTCCAGTCCGGGTGTTGTCGCTGGCCTCACTCTTGCTATTGAGACCTTTTCAAATCCCGGAGACGGGGTTATTGTGCAGCCACCGGTATATTTTCCCTTTTTCAGCTGTGTAAAAGGCTCAGGCAGAACAATGATCCAAAATCCCCTGAGAATTGAAAACGGCAGATATACCTTCGATTTCAACGACCTTATATCAAAAATAAATAAAAACACAAGGTTACTTCTGCTTTGCAATCCTCAGAATCCCGGTGGTATGGTTTGGAAATCAGAAGAGTTAAACGAGCTTAGCCGGATCTGTATTGAAAATAATATCCTTATCATTTCCGATGAGATCCATTCCGACCTGGTCTACAAAGGAAACAGGCACACTCCGGTTGCCATGGTCTCAGACGAAACTGCAAAAAATTCGGTTATACTTATGGCACCCAGCAAAACATTCAATGTTGCCGGACTGGCAACGTCTGTTGTTATAATACCAGACAGAGAAAAATTCGAGTTATACGAAAAAGCCCTGAACCTGGGGCATCTGGACATGGGTAATATTTTCGGGTCACTTGCCCTTGAGGCTGCCTATACTTATGGAGATGAGTGGCTGGAGGAGCTCCTGGAGTATTTATGGAATAATTTTTTATACCTGGAAGATTTTTTCAAAAAATATCTCTCACGGGTAAAGGTAATGAAGCCTGAAGCCACCTATCTGATCTGGCTGGATTTCAGAGAGTACGGAATGAATGACAGGGAGCTTTCAAAATTCATGATCAGAAAGGCCAAGGTGGGCCTAAACAACGGCGCCAGGTTTGGCATTGAAGGTGACGGGTGGATGCGACTCAATATCGGTTGTCCGCGTAGTGTCCTGTCAGAAGGTCTGGAGAGGCTGGGGAATGCATTTTCCGGACTCTGATCAAAAATTTTTTTTGATCCACTCAATGGCAGTCCCGGTATCAATATCCAGCATACATCTGAAATGCTTTTTAGGGCATTTATTATAGCCAAGCTTAGAGCAGGGTCTGCATTTTAACTTACTGACTTCAGTAATTTTTGATACAGGATCAGGCATATAGGGGTACATACCAAATTGAGGGATTGTATTACCCCAAAAAGACATTATCTTCTTTTTAAATGCAGCTGCAATATGCATAAAACCGGTATCATTGGTCAGTACCAGGTTCGAATCACGTACCAGGCATGCCGACTCATCTACAGAAGTTTTACCTGCATAGTTATATACATTCCCTTTTGACGATGATGCAATAATTTCTCCTGTCATTTGCTCACCGGCACCTCCTATGAGAACCACAGGATAATCAATGTTTTTACATATCAATGCAATCTTTTCTGCAGGTAACTTTTTGGTATTATATGTCCCCCCTGTTACAAAAGCTACATAGCCGTTTTGACAAACGGGAGGCAGGCAATTTTTCCCAAATCTTACATTATCCGGAATAAAATAATCAAGCCCTTTGTTGTCATTGACCACATCAAACAGAGAAACAGTATCCAGGTACCTGTCAACAATATGTATTGGGGGCAGCCTGTTAATCCTGAAGCAGACAGCAATAAACTTTTGTATATTAAGTTTATCTACAGCAAAAGCCGGCAAATTCAGTCGTAATCTGATAAGCCTGGTTAAATAATTATTCTGAAGGTCAATTATATAATCAAACGGTATACCGGCAAACAGCTTAATAAGTTTTCCAGCCGAGCCGGGATAATGATAAACCTTTGAAATATAAGGATTTGATAATAAAACAGATGAATATTCCCTATCTGTCAGAAAAAATATTTCTGCATCCTCAACCTGCTGTTTGAGGCATCTTACAACAGGTGAAGTCAGAACGATATCTCCCAGAGAGCTAAACCGTATGATCAGAAATCTTACTCTATTTTTTAATTGATTCAACCAATATAATTATTTTATTGGCTTTGTTTTCCACAATGCCTCCTTCAACTTTGAAGGTAATTTTTGTATCTTTTTCATCTATTATCCGGATAACACCTTTATCAAGGGTAGAAATAATCGGCGCATGATTTTTTAAGATCTCGAACAAGCCTTTACTGCCAGGGAGCCTGACACGTTTAACATTACCCTTGTAAATCAGCTTATCCGGAGAGATAATTTCGAGAAACATAAGCGAAATATATTAGTTATTTACCGGAAAGTAACCTTTCTCCCTTTTCTATAGCTTCATCAATAGTTCCCACAAGATTAAAAGCTGCTTCAGGATATCTGTCAACTTCACCATTCATAATGGCATTAAACCCTTTAATAGTATCTTCAATAGGTATTAGTTTCCCTTCAAGTCCGGTAAACTGAGAGGCCACAAAGAACGGTTGAGACAAAAATCTCTGAGCACGGCGTGCCCGATGGACCACCAGTTTATCCTCTTCCGACAGCTCATCCATTCCCAGGATAGCTATAATATCCTGCAACTCTTTATACCTTTGCAACAATTGAATCACATTCTGGGCACAACTATAGTGTTCTTGTCCGACGATATCCGGGGTAAGTATCCTTGAGCTGGAATCCAGAGGGTCAACAGCCGGATAGATCCCAAGTTCCACGATTTTCCGGCTCAGCACTGTTGTAGCATCCAGATGGGCAAAAGTTGTTGCCGGAGCCGGGTCTGTAAGGTCATCGGCCGGTACATAGACAGCCTGAACTGAAGTAATGGAACCATATTTGGTTGATGTAATCCTTTCCTGCATGATCCCCATCTCAGTGGCCAGGGTTGGCTGGTAGCCCACAGCAGAAGGCATCCTGCCCAGGAGTGCTGACACTTCAGATCCGGCCTGGGTAAAACGGAAGACATTATCAATAAAAAAAAGGATATCGCGTCCGCTCTGACCGGTACCCCCGCTGTCACGCAGACACTCTGCAATAGCCAGTCCTGAAAGGGCAACGCGTGCCCTTGCTCCCGGGGGTTCATTCATCTGTCCGAATACCATAGCCAGTTTCGACTTTTTCAGTTTTTCCATATCAACTTTAGAAAGGTCCCAACCGCCCTCCTCCATCGATTTCCTGAATTCGTCACCATAATCAACAATATTGGTCTCAATCATTTCTCGCAGCAGGTCATTACCTTCGCGGGTACGCTCACCAACACCTGCAAATACTGATAATCCACTATGGGCCAGTGCAATATTATTAATCAATTCCTGTATCAGTACAGTCTTGCCAACACCTGCTCCGCCAAACAGACCGATCTTGCCACCTTTAGCATAAGGCTCAATAAGGTCTATAACTTTTATCCCTGTATATAAAACTTCACTTTCAGTTATCAGGTCTTCATATTTCGGGGGATCGTTATGTATTTTCAATCCGTCCTTAGGTAACTTTTCCAATCCGTCAACCGAATCCCCCACGACATTTATCAACCGGCCTAATGCAGCTTCACCTTTCGGCATTGTTATTGGCTTTCCGGTAGATATTACTTCCATACCCCTTGTTAATCCGTCAGTTGAATCCATAGAAATACAACGAATTGTATTCTCTCCGATATGCTGCTGGCATTCAATAATCAGGTTATCCTTTCCCTCCCTGATAATTTCCAAGGCATCGTAGATAGAAGGCAACTCATTACCCTCTTTTTCAAAACTGACATCAACAACAGGACCAATAACCTGGATTATTCTACCCTTCATTTGTTTAAAATTTTATAATTTATTAAAAATAAGTAAATTAAAAAAACAAAAATATCAAATTAAAATTAATGTTTTAAAATTTACGCATCTGCATACCGGAAATTAATGTTTTCAACTCAGTTGTTAAATTTTTATTTACAGGAAGATCTTCCAATGTACTGAATACATTATTAATATAGTATCTGATCTTATTTTCTGTGATACTTTTAATTGACAATTTATTATATATATCTATCACAGCCCTGATCTTTTCCTGTTCTTTCTCCCTGCCTGTTGAGAGCCAGTCTGAAAGCTCAGATTTAATATTTGCGCCGGCCGATTCGAGAGCCTTTACCAGCAGGTATGTCTTCTTATTTCCGACAATATCATTCCCGATTTTCTTGCCCACCAGTTCTTGTGATCCATAAGTATCCAAAAGGTCATCCTGCAACTGAAATGCAAGTCCGAGGTTGATCCCTAAATAATAGAGCTGGTCACATATTCCAGCATCAGCTTCGCCCAGCATAGCTCCGGCCTTTAAGCAGTAACCAAGCAAAACAGCAGTTTTGAGCCTGATCATTTCAAGATAATCTGCCTCTGTGATATCCGGGTGATTCTCAAAATCCATATCATACTGCTGTCCTTCACACACTTCTAAAGCTGTTGTTGTGAACAGGTGCACAACATCCGGGATATTATCTGAAATGCACTCATGCAAGATGCGGTAAGATAAAAAGGCCATTGCATCTCCCGAAAGGATAGCACTGTTTTCACCAAATTTTATATAGACTGAAGGTCCATTTCGGCGGATTTCGGATTTATCCATAATATCATCGTGCAGTAATGTAAAATTATGAAACACCTCAGCCGACACTGCAGCAGGAAGGGCCAGTGATATATTATCGGAAAACATGTTATAACACAGAAGCATCATTACAGGCCTTAATCTTTTACCGCCCATTTGCAATGAATAGCAAACCGGTTCATAGAGTCTTGCCGGTTTCATTGAAGTCAATTCTGAAAGCCGGTTTTTAAACTCATTATTAACCAGATTCTGTAATTCTTCAATCATGTAAAGTTTCATGATTCAAATTTAGTTTTTTCATCAAAATTAAGCTCTTCCAACTCAATATTTTGCTCTTCATCATAAATATGCAAGAGAGGTTTAATGAAAGTCCTTGTAGTTGTCAGTCTGTCGAGGCCTGTAAGGAGTGACGGCAGGAGGATTAAATTTGAAGTCACTGCCACCAGAAGAGTCAATGAAACCAGTACGCCCATTGCAACTGTCCCTCCAAAACCTGAGAAGGCAAAGATTCCAAACCCGAAGAACAAAACCACAAAGGTGTATAACATACTTAATCCTGTTTCCTTCATTGCCAGGACAACAGAACGCCGTATATCCCAGTTAGTTGCTTTCAGCTCCTGCCTGTATTTGGCAAGAAAATGGATAGTGTTATCGACGGAAATACCAAAGGCAATGCTGAAGACCAGTATAGTTGAAGCTTTTATCGGAATTCCTGAAAATCCCATGAAAGCAGCAGTAAAGATCAGAGGTATAATGTTAGGTGTTAAAGAAAGGACTACCATCCTCCATGATGAAAACATAATTGCCATAAAAGAGGAGATCAGTATAATAGCCAGTCCCAGGCTGGTAAAAAGGTTTTTTAAAAGGTATTGAGTACCTTTAAAAGAGGTTACACTTGAGCCTGTCACTGTAACGTTATACTGATCAGGAGAAAATATTGAATCCACAACAGCATGAAACTCATTGCTGAATTTCTCCATATACTTGGTACCCATGTCCTTCATGCGGATACTGACCCTGGTGATCTGCTTTGAACTGTCCATGAACGAATGAAGTAATCCGGAATTTTCATTGCCAATTGATGCATACTGCATGATAAAATTGATCTCCCTGTTATTAGGCAGGCTGTAGTATGTTTCCCTTCCATTATAAAATGCCTGTTTGGAGAACTTAAGCAGATTTAGCAATGAGAGAGCAGATGAGAGCTCAGGATAGTCAGAGAGCCGGTTTTCCAGTTCCTCCAGTTTATTAAAAGTAGATAAATGCAGCACTCCTCCCGGTTTTTTTGTATCTACCATAATTTCCAACGGCATTAAACCTTCGAAATTTGACTCAAAAAACTTAAGATCCTGGTAAACCGGATCGCTCTCCGGAATATCATCAACCATATAACCTGAGCTTTTTATAAGGGTGATCCCGTAGATACCAATTGCCACCACCACAACGGTTATAATGTAGACTTTTTTTCTATGGTGCTCTGTAATATTTACCAGATAACGTAATACACCGGAAATAAAACGGTTATCGAGGTGACTCACATGCCGTGAAGAGGGGGGGCCGATAAAACTGAATATAATAGGTATAAGCAACAGGGATAATATAAACAGTCCCATAATATTCAGAGAAGCGATGATCCCGAATTGTTTCAGCAGATCACTTTTTACAATGATAAATGTAGCAAAACCGGATGCTGTCGTAAGATTGGTAAGGAATGTAGCATTCCCTATTTTTATGATAACCCTCTGCAGGGCTTTGATTTTGTTTCCATGACTGACATACTCATGATGAAACTTATTAAGCATGTATATGCTGTTAGGTATGCCGATAACAATAAGCAAAGGGGGTATCATTCCCGAAAGAAGGGTAATTTTGTATCCGAACAATGACAACATACCCATAGCCCATATAACTCCGGTAAGGACGATTAAAACAGGCACAATTACCGCCTTAAAGGATCTGAAAAACAGGAAAAGAACAATAACACAGATTGCGAGAGCCAGCACACTGAAAAGATATAACTCCTTCTTAATCTTTATTGAATTCACGACCCTGATATATGGGAGTCCCGAATAATACAAATTTACATCCTGATCCTTTTCAAATTTCTCACATATTCTCCTTATTGAACGTATCATCTTCTCCCTTTCACTGGTATGCATCTTCTCCTTATTAACAGTAATTGCGAGCAGATAAGAGTCGGTATCAGGATTATAAACAGTGTTTTTATAGAAAGGGAGGCTTTTAAACTGACCAGACAATATATCAATATCCTCTTGATTATCAACAGAATCAGGAAATATCTCCACAATTTCAAATCTAAGTTTTTCTGTATTTTTTACCAGATTGTATGTATTTGATGCAGATAACAAATCCTCCACCCCTTCGACAGCAGAAAGCTCATTACACAACTGTTTCCACCTCTTAAACCTGTCAATCTGAAAAAAATCCGGATCCTGAATACCTATTACTATCAGGTTTCCCTCCTCGCCGAATATTTCCACAAAATTCCTGTAGTCTTTATATGCCGGATCTTTTTGGGGTAATAACGACGCATATTCATACGACATCTCAACCTTAACGGCATGAAACCCTAAAAACACGGTTATAAAAAATAAAATGCTGAGTAAAAGTATTTTATTTCTGAGAATAATTCCGGATACCTTCAGCCACATAATTCCTTTATAAAGAAATGCGAAAATAAAAGAATTATTCGGATTATGAAACGCCCCGGACCGACTTTGATGCATACTTAATAAGGGCTAAATATCAAAAAACCCCTTCAATCAGCTTACCGACATTTCAGCTTATGTCGTTAACATGAAAGATATGAACCAGTCCTGACCTTATAAACCACTATAAATGAACATTTCAGTATCTTGTACCATCAGGCGATATCATAGGTACAAAACGCACCGGCAGAATATTACGCTCCCTGATCTTTCCTTTTCTTTTGGTTAAAAGGACCAAATGCTGTACAGGGTCATTTCCGACAGGTATTATCATTCTTCCACCTTCTGCAAGCTGGTTCTGCAAAGGATCAGGTATTTTTTCCGGAGCACATGTTACAATAATGGCATCAAAAGGGGCATGTTCAGGCCACCCCTGGTATCCGTCACCAATACGACAATGAATATTATCATACCCAAGCTCTTTAAAAAGGCTCTTAGCTTTGAGACCAAGTTTTTCAAATATTTCAACAGTAAAAACCGAATCACATAATTCTGCAAGGATAGCTGCCTGATAGCCCGATCCTGTACCTATTTCCAATACTTTATCATCACGTTTCAAATCAAGAGCTTCTGTCATAAAGGCAACAATATAGGGCTGTGAAATTGTCTGACCTTCCTCAATCGGCAGGGGAGAATCGTTGTATGCGAAGGCAATATAGCGAGGAAGGACAAATTTATGCCTCTCCACATTAAGAAATGCGTCAAGTACCTTTTTATCAGTAATCCCGCGAGCCTCAATTTGCATTTTGACCATTCTCTGCCTTGATCTGACAAAAGCAGTATCACTCTGTCCGCACGAAATGAGGGGAATGAAAATAATTAAAATGAATATGCAATAATGCCAGTGCTTTCTCATATCTTAAAATCTTTTGTTAAAATAATTATACGAATAAAATAATGTTCTGTTTCCGTTCCCGGCCGATACAGGTAACCTCCGGTTTAAAAATATATTAAATCTGCTCAACAATATAAATAAAACTATAGAGACAATCAATATTATTATTTACTTTGTCCTACTAATATTATAGGATTAATAGGATAACAATGAATGTAAAATGAAACGAGCACGATTGTAAAATCACATATGGTCAAGACATATGCGAACGAAGTTGATACATAGGTTCTCAAATTTTAACTTGCTTATTTTTAATAAATTATAAAATTTCAACCATGAAAACAATAAAATTAAAAGTTCTGATACTCGGCTTAATATTTCTTACTGCCATAGCCGGGGCACATTCGCAGAATGTTTTCAGATTATTATCAGAAAGCAGCTCTTTACAGATTACCGGCACATCGTCGATTCATGACTGGGAGATGAAAGCATCTGATTTCAATTCTGAAGCTTTATTACAGATCGGTCATGACAAAACTGTATTGATAAACCAGGTTGAATTTTCATGTCCGGTAGCCGGCATCAGCAGCGGCAACAGGATAATGGACAATAAAACCTACAAGGCGCTGAAAGAGGAGAAGTATCCGCTTATCAACTTTTTGATCAACCCGCAGAACAACGTTAAACTGTCGGAAGATAATAATATCGTCACCGGACTGCTTACGGTAGGAGGAATAACAAAAGAGGTCAATTTACCATGCAATGTTACCTTCAAATCATCCGACCGTTTTAAGATTAGCGGGGAGGTGCCATTAAAAATGTCAGATTTCGATATCGAACCTCCGACAGCAATGTTGGGTGCATTGAAAACAGGTGATAAAGTGGTTGTTAAATTCGATTTCGAATTTAATATGAGTTCCCAGGAGTTGACAAAAAATAGATGATATCCAAATATGATATATTAATTAATTAAAAAATTTCACACATGCAAAGAGTAATTATTATAATCTGTTTTGCTTTGATAAGCATATTCTCCTTCGGGCAGCAATTTGAAAAACCCAAGCCGGATAGTGATGAATTTGAAAAGGTAAAAGTCAAAGTCGGAGGTGATTTTGCTATCCAGTTACAGGCAATTGACCATGAAGCGCCAGTTGAACTGATCGACCTGAAAAATAATTTCAACCTTCCTACAGCAAACCTGAATATTACAACCTCATTAGCTCCGGGGATAACACTGTTCATAAATAATTACATGTCGTCAAGACATCACAATGAAGCATGGGTTGAAGGGGGTTATCTGACAATTGATAAAATGCCCTTTCTGCCTGTCTCTGACAATATCATGAAGTATCTTACAATAAAAGCCGGTGTAATGATGCCCGATTATGGAGATGCACACTATTTCCGCAGCAATAATGCCTCTGTCCTCAACAATCCTTTTGTCGGCAGCTGGATAATGGATGCTTACACTACCAATCCCGGACTTGAAGTTATGTACAGGAATAACGGCTTTCTGGCTCTTATCGGAACCAACAACGGACGTGTAAATTACGGCAGAGGAAATAATATAGGCGAGGACCTGGTTTTTAACTGGAAGATAGGTTATGACAAAAATTTCAGCGATGACTTAAGGATACGTGGAACACTTTCAGGTTTTCACGTTGGCGAAGGGCACAGCGGCGCATATCTATGGGGCGGCGACCGTGCGGGAGCAAGATACTACAATGTTATGCAGACAATAACAGCCAGCGGGGATAATTTCAATTCAGGACGCTGGACTCCGGGTAGCGGCCAGACTGAAATGAATAGTTATATGGCAAACATATTTGCAAAATATCATGGATTGGAAGTTTTTGGTATCTTTGAATCAATGAAAGGTGTCAGAAATAACGCTGACCAGCATTTTACACAGACAGCTATTCAGGCATTATACAGAATTGGTACATTCTATGCAGGCACAAGACTTAATAAAGTATCCAATAATGACGGATCAGCTGTAAAGCGTACCAACCTAGGTGGAGGCTGGTATATGGTTGATAATGTTCTGATAAAATTAGATTACGTAATACAAAAATATGATGGCCCGGCACACGGGGAGATCGACGGAGGAAAATTTAACGGGCTTGTACTTGAAGCAGCAATATCTTTTTAATTAAACATCTTATAATTGAAATTTAGCACAAAAACACGATACGGAATAAGAGCAATGCTCGAAATCGCATTAAGTGAGCTTGATACCGGTATCTACCAAAAGGAGATCGCTAAAAATCAGAGTATTTCATATAAATATCTTGATCAAATTATAAGCGCCCTGAGAGTTGCCGGACTGATATCCAAAGCAGGCGGACAGAAAAGTGGTTATATTCTTACCCGTAAGCCATCTGATATTACCCTCCTCAATATTCATAATGCTTTTGAACCCGGTATTTGTGTAATTGATTGCCTGTCCCTTAATACACACTGCAAAAGAGAAAGTTATTGCGCAATGCGCGGATTCTGGGGTGAATTGAATAACCTGATCATTAACTACTTCAAATCTGTAACCCTTCAGGATCTTATGGATAATCAACTAAAGCTGAATGATCTGGAATTAGCGGTCAAAAGTTGATTAACAGAAAAATTTATCAACACTGCAGGCCTTCTTTTATGTTTTGATCTTTTAATTATCTGTCATAAAATTAAAAATGGTTGTCTGTTACTGTTTATATAAATTCATAGAATTCAAAAATATATTATGAAGCCAAAATATATTTATAACATTCCTGCGCAAAAAAGCAATGAATCCGGTCACAAACCCTGCTGTAGCGGCAGTGAACAACCGTCTGTTGCCAGCCCCCGCCAGCCCGGATTATATCAGTGCCCCATGAAATGCGAAGGAGAAAAAACATACGATTCAGAAGGAAGATGCCCTGTCTGTAATATGTTTCTGACACCAGCCGGAGAGCAGTCAGTGCAGGACCAAAGAGGACATAAAACAGCTGCATGCTGCAACAGCAGCCATACACACAGAAAGGAACCTGAATCAACAGCTGCCACGTACTATTGTCCCATGCGCTGCGAAGGCGACAAAACATATAGCCAACCGGGTGACTGTCCTGTCTGTGGCATGGACCTGATAAAAGAAGAATCTTCCCCTTCACCGGGAGTAATATATACCTGTCCGATGCACCCTGAAATCAAACAGGATCATCCCGGTGCTTGTCCTGAATGCGGAATGGAACTGGTACCCGAAAAAGAGAATACTTCTGAAGAGGAAGCAGCCTGGAAAAAAATGGCAAAAAAACTATGGATAGCGCTGGCTTTAACCATTCCCGTTTTCATATTAGCCATGTCAGACATGGTGACATTTATCAATCCTGAGGCAATAGCCCCGAAAAGATTTTGGGGATTCGTACAATTTGCCTTAACAACGCCTGTAGTGTTCTATGCCGGCCGCGACTTTTTTATAAGAGGGTGGAACTCTCTTCGCAGGAGATCGCCAAATATGTGGACCCTCATATCGACAGGAGTTGGTGCAGCATATTTATTCAGTGTGGCCGCCCTTCTTATTCCGGGTATATTCCCCGGCCAGTTTAAAGACAGTGACGGAAATGTCCACCTCTATTTTGAAGCTGCTTCAGTAATTCTTACACTTGTACTTCTGGGACAGGTACTTGAACTCAGGGCTCACAGTAAAACCAATTCTGCAATAAAAGCGCTGCTTGCCCTGATCCCCCCGGTTGCAAGATTAGTAGAAAATGGGACAGAAAAGGAAATCCCACTTGAGAGCGTTATGGTTGGAAATATTTTAAGGATCAAACCGGGCGACAAATTACCCGTTGACGGAATTATTGCAGAGGGAGTGGCAATCGTTGATGAAAGTATGATTACCGGGGAACCCATTCCTGTTGATAAATCAACCGGTGATCATGTAACCGGCGGAACAATAAACGGAAAAACCACCTTCCTGATGAAAGCCGAAAAGGTTGGTTCCGACACTCTTCTGGCACAAATAGTTGAAATGGTAAACCAGGCAAGCCGGACAAGAGCCCCAATACAAAAGCTTGCTGATGTGGCAGCCAGATACTTTGTCCAGGTTGTTATAGGGATCGCACTTGTAACTTTTGCTGTCTGGGCATTTTGGGGGCCTCATCCTGCATATGTTTATGCCTTTGTGAATGCAGTGGCTGTTCTTATAATAGCTTGTCCGTGTGCTCTGGGACTGGCTACGCCGATATCGATCATGGTGGGCACAGGACGAATGGCCCGGGAAGGTATCCTTGTTAAAGATGCTGCCGCCATTGAGAATATGAACAAAGTGGATACACTTATTATCGATAAAACGGGAACTATCACGGAGGGGAAACCTGCCCTGAAAAGATATAAATCTTTTGGATCACTTTCTGACGAAGAGGTATTGGGTTACGCTGCATCAGCAGATGCTAACAGTGAACATCCGGTAGCAGAAGCTATTGTAAGAGGCGCACAAGAGAGGGGAATAAAAACCTTTACAACCGAAAATTTTGAATCGGTAACCGGCAAGGGAGTAAAAGTGTCATACCTGGGAAAACAGATCGGACTGGGAAACAGACGCATGACAGAAGAATCCGGGATAACACTCACGAAAGAGCAGGAGATGACAGTTAATGAGTGGCAGTTAACCGGACAAACAGTTATGTTTCTTGTTATTGACAATAAAGTTGAAGGAATCATAAGTGTAGCAGATACTATTAAGCCAGGCTCAGCCAAAGCAATAAAAACGTTGCAAAAAATGGGGATCAGGGTGCACATGCTAACCGGTGACAATAAATTTACAGCAAAATCTGTGGCAGGAGAGCTGAAAATTGATGAATACCAGGCCGACTGTCTTCCCGAGGATAAGTTCAATAAAGTAAAAGAACTTCAGGATAACGGCAGGATAGTTGCCATGGCGGGAGACGGAATTAACGATGCCCCTGCCCTTGAACTGGCAAATGTGGGAATTTCTATGGGTAACGGAACCGATATAGCAGTTCAAAGTTCAAAGATAACACTGGTAAAGGGAGATCTGAACGGAATTGTAAAGGCGAGGGAGCTGAGCAATAAGATAATGCGCAACATAAAACAAAATCTCTTTTTCGCCTTTGTTTATAACGCATTGGGAGTTCCGGTCGCCGCAGGAATTCTCTTTCCCTTCTTCGGCATCCTGCTTAGTCCGATGATAGCGGCAGCAGCTATGAGCTTCAGCTCGGTTTCAGTAATATCTAATGCTTTAAGATTGAAGAAGAGTAGTTGAAATTACCTTTCCCGGCCGGGAAAAAACCAGGACTCCACTTTTACTAAGCAGGATTGGCAGGTTGTGATTTAATATAGACATCTCTTTGTGGAAAGGGTATATGTACGTCATGTTTACGAAAAGCATCATCAATGGCATACCGAAGTTCACTCTTAGTATTTTCTACCAGGAATGGCTCCTTAACCCAAAAATATAATTGAAAGTCAAGTGAGGAATCTCCAAAATTATTAAACCTTACGAATGGTTTTGGTTGAAGAGAAATATTTTTATTCTTCAGTGCACAGTCCAATAACAGATCAGTAACCAGTTTAGTATCTGATCCGTATGCAACACCTACAGCAACCGAAAACCTGGTATTATAATCCATCTGGCTCCAGTTAATAATTATATCATTAACAAATTTAGAATTAGGGACAACAAGTATTACATCATCTCTGGTTTTCAGTTTTGATGTACGAAGTCCGATATGTATAACCTTGCCTACAGTTTTATCTTCAAGTTCAACAATATCATTAATTTGCAGGTTACGTTCAAATATAAGCACTATTCCCGAGGCAATATCACTGAAAAGCTGCTGAATACCAAAACCGACACCCACCAGCAACGCGGTTATGCTAGCCAGCAATATGGAGATCTTCACACCTGAAGTTTCCAGAAGCAGGACAATTACAACTACCCAGACAACATAACGGAGTATCAGATAGACCGACCAGTATGAACGTCTCTGCTCTTCCCTTTTCTCAATATACCGCTTAAAAAAGCTCCGTATGATTTTTAAGAGTGAAACTGTTGCAAGCAGTACTAAAATAAAAATTGCAACATTATAAACGGTGATCGTAATGTGCTCCGTTTTAATCAGTTGAAGATTAATTACATCATTGAAGTTCATGTCAGGTTAATTATGTGGATGCTACTTTTTATTCATTGAAATAACAATTCCTGGTTCGAAGTATGAATTATAGGCAATATCCGAACTTAGTTTATCTATAGCAGTCTGGATCACTCTATCCTCATCTATTGATGACCTTATAGCTCCTTTCTGATAATAAAAACGGGAAACTATCTCATTTTCAAGAAGGCTTTTAACCTCCTTGCTGAATACTTCAAGGTCTTTATCCAGATGTGGTTCCAGCCTCTTTTTCAGGCTTTCAAAATCTTTTTCAGCCAGGCTGTAGTACTTCTCCTCTTTAGCTGCTTTTTCCAATTGTTTTAACAGATGTTCTGATTCTGATTCATATTCAAAATCGTTGTCTTTCAGGAATCGGGCAAACTGACTATAGATATTCTCAGTTATGAAGAACTCTTCAGGAGCTGCAATAGAGGCGGTTTCATTTGAATATTTTGTTGCAAAATCAAATATCATAAATTTAGTAAGCAAAGCAGCACTTAGGTTGCTTAGCTGTTCCGGTTCAATAACTAAATCGGGAATGATACCTCCCCCGTCGTACACTATACGCCCTTTTTTAGTCTGAAATTCAGAAGTCAGTGAATCGGGCACATGTCCCACGCTGCCGTCCTCATTCCTGCTTGAATAGTCAAGCGCCTGTATGCATCTTCCGCTGGGGATATAATATTTTGCAGTAGTTACTTTCAGTTTTGTATTGTAACTCAAATCACGTGTTGTCTGCACAAGGCCTTTACCAAAGGTGCGTGAACCAATAACCAGTCCTCTGTCAAGATCCTGGATTGCCCCTGCAACAATCTCAGATGCAGAAGCAGAAGCACTGTTAGTCAGAACAGCAATTCTTATTGTTGTATCAAGAGGTGTTTCAGTAGCTTTATAAGTTTTATCCCATTGCTTCACTTTACCACGGGTACTTACTATTTCAGCTCCCCCGGGTACAAACATATTGACAATTTTTACAGCCTCCTGGAGTAGTCCGCCCGGATTAGATCTCACATCAAGGACCAGCGCATCGGGTCTGTTCTTCTTAAGTTCCAGATAAGCTTTTTTTACCTCTTCACTGCAGTTTGCAGTAAAATTTGATAACCTGATATAGGCAATATTATTCCCGATCATGCCATAGTACGGAACTGCTTCGATCGTTATCTTTTCACGAATTACATCCACTTCATAAGGCTTTTTTTCACCCGGCCTCTGCAGCTTTATCTTAACAGGACGTTTTGCAGGCCCCTTCAGAATATTGCTCACATCTTGAGTACTCATATTCACGGTCGACTTCCCCTCCACTTCAAGGATAATATCCCCGGCTTTAAGCCCGAATTTCTGCGCAGGGAATCCTTCATACGGTTCGGAAATAACTATCTTTCCATTTTGATTGCCTATTAAAGCTCCTATCCCCGCATATTCTCCTGTGGTCATAAACCTGAAATCCTCCATCTGTTCCTCTGAAATAAAATTGGTATAAGGATCAAGCGATTTTAACATTTCGTCGATGCTGGTTTTTACCAGCTTCCCGGGGTTGACCTCATCTACATAGAACATATTCAGTTCCCTGAATAAACTATAATATATTTCAAGGTTTTTTGCTAATTCGAAATTTTTCTCATCCTGGTTAAAACTGTAAAAACCAAGACTTACAATCACAATTATTAGGGTACTTATCCAAAGTTTTTTCCAATTCATTGTTTTCTGTTTTATTTATCTAAATGTATTTCATAAAAGTGAAGTTTCAACTTCACTACAAAATTAACAAACTTAGCCGAAATTCTTTACCTGACAGAAATATACATTAAGTTAAAATATATTAAGTATTTCAAATGAAACGAGCATGTTCTTTTTAATCAAAAATACTCCCGCTCTCCTTTAATCACAAAAGGCAGTCTGTTTTAAGCGGTAAATATCTATTTTTGCATTATGAATAACTGAAACGATTCGAATGCCTTTTTACAGAACATTAAAATTAACATCTGTATTTATCATTTTCTGGTACCTGTTTTATTCTGAAGGGGCAGCACAGGAAACAATTCCCTATTACTTATTACCTGATATTCCACAATCAACACTTTATAACCCTGCCTATCAAAATAAAACAGAAAAGTTGGTTATTGGAATACCTGTATTATCAGGGGTGCATGGTACCGTCGAAATGAATGTCCCTTTTAACTCGCTTTTTTCCAAAGGATTCAGCTACGATTTAAACAGTTTTTACAATGCCATGGATAAGCGGGGGATTGCAAAAGGTGCAGCAGGTATAACACTGTTTTTTACCAGCTTCAGGCATAATGAATATACATACAGCCTGTCTGTTTCAGAACGAAGTATTTCAGAAGGGTCTTTTGACCGTGAAATAGTTAAAGTTATACGTGATGGAATCGAAGGTTATTACGGATCCTTTGAAAACCTTGGAACGGCATCATTCAATTTCAATTATTTCAGAGAAGTGGCGCCGGGCATTTCAAAACAGTTATCTGAAAAAATGGATGCCGGCGTACGCTTAAAGATCTTATTCGGAAAATTGTTTTTCGATATCAGAGATGCAAATTTTTTAGTTGAAACAGATCAGGATAAAAAGCAGGTCAATATACAAATAGACGGCTCTTACAAATTCTCAGGACCCTTCATTCACAGAAGGGATACAATATTTAATTTTTCCTCATTTGATGCTAAAATGACTCCCGCTGACTATTTCTTTGGAGCAAAAAATTTAGGCTTAGCTTTCGATGCAGGAATAGTATGGCGTCCCGGTCAGTTCGCAGAAGTGTCTTTAAGTCTTACCGATATAGGATTTACGGGTTATAAAAAAAATCTATATGATGTGGAATTTACCCGTCCGGTACGCTATTCAGAATCTTCACTTTATCAATCGGACAAGCCCGGACACTCAAATTATATAGAACCCAGAGAGGCTTTAAAAGATTTCGGAGATTCAATTTCATATATTATTGAGGTTGATGATGCAGTTTACCGGAAAATTGTCAGGCTTCCCTTCAAGCTAAATACCAGTGCCAGATATAATTTTTCCGCTAATCTGAGCGGCGGGTTTTCAAATCAGATAATATATTACAACAATGTCCTCTCAAATTTTTTATCGGTCCATTTAAACCGGTCAATAAGCAGGAGAACGCAATTAGCAGGGAGTTTATCGCTTTATGATTTAACATCAGTATACCCGGGCGTTGCGATTAGCTCAACATTTAAAAGATCACAATTTTTCTTAACAACTAATAATATTTTGGGAATTCTTGACCCAACTGCCTCAAAACATGTAAATTTGTGCTTTGGAATTAATTTTTTATTTGACAAGCAATAAATTTTAAATATATGGTTCTATTTATAATTTTAAATCCTATAGGAGTATTCAAAACCCTGTTGCTCATCGCAATTGTTTATTTTGTTATCAAATTATTCACCCGTTATCTTTTACCCAACATTGTCGAAAATAAACTTAAGGATATCCAGAAAAAAATGAACGAACAGCAGAGGCAGCAGGAACGTTCGGGGAAAAGAGAGGGTGAAGTTACAATTGAATATGGCCGGAAACATAATAGCCAGGATAAGGCAAAAGGTGAGTATATAGATTTTGAAGAGATAGAGTGAAGGATCATATTAACCGGAAAGCCCCTTACATTTTTTCATCAACCAATATAATTTTATTTTTGCGGCTTAATAATAAAACAGATATATGGCACAGGAAGATATTTTTAAAAAGCTAATAGCACATTGCAAAGAGTACGGATATGTTTTTCAGTCAAGCGAAATATACGACGGACTAAGCGCTGTTTATGATTATGGACAGTATGGCGTTGAGTTAAAGAATAATATTAAAAAATATTGGTGGGACAGCATGGTTCTGCTGCATGAGAATGTTGTCGGAATTGATTCGGCCATCTTCATGCATCCCACAATTTGGAAAGCTTCCGGCCATGTAGATGCATTCAATGATCCCCTGATTGACAATAAAGACTCAAAAAAACGTTACCGTGCAGATGTTCTTATTGAAGATCAGCTGGCAAAATATGAAGAAAAAATAAACAAAGAGGTAGAAAAAGCAGGTAACCGTTTTGGTGACAAATTTGATGAACAGCAGTTCAGGTCAACAAACCCGCGAGTTCTGGCCAATCAGGAAAAACATGACCAGCTTCATAACAGGTTTTCCAAAGCCCTTAATGATAATAACCTGGAGGAATTAAAACAGATAATAATTGATCAGGGAATTGTTTGTCCTGTCTCCGGAACACGTAACTGGACAGATGTCAGGCAGTTCAATCTGATGTTCTCAACTGAGATGGGCTCAACATCTGACGGGGCAATGAAAATTTTCCTTAGGCCGGAAACCGCTCAGGGAATTTTTGTTAACTACCTGAATGTTCAAAAAAGCGGCCGTATGAAGATCCCCTTTGGGATAGCCCAGATAGGAAAAGCATTCAGGAATGAGATAGTTGCAAGACAGTTTATTTTCAGGATGAGGGAATTTGAACAGATGGAGATGCAGTTTTTTGTAAAACCCGGCACTGAACTGGATTGGTTTGAGAAATGGAAAAAAATAAGGATGAAATGGCATCTGGCGCTTGGGTTTGGAGATGAAAACTACAGGTTCCATGAGCATGAAAAGCTGGCACATTATGCAAATGCTGCAGTTGATGTGGAATATAAATTTCCTTTTGGTTTTAAGGAGGTAGAAGGTATTCACTCGCGTACCGATTTTGACTTGTCACAGCACGAAAAATACTCAGGGAAAAAGATCCGTTATTTCGATCCCGAAACAAATGAATCTTATGTCCCCTGTGTTGTTGAAACCTCAATCGGTGTAGACCGGATGTTCCTGCAGATAATATCAGCAGCCTGGTGTGAGGAGGAGCTTGAAAAAGATACCAGGGTAGTGCTTAAGCTTCCACCGGCGCTTGCTCCCGTAAAGCTTGCAGTAATGCCGCTGGTAAAAAAAGACGGCTTGCCCGAAAAAGCCAGGGCGATAATCAATAACCTTAAATTTGATTTTAACTGCCAGTACGACGAAAAGGATTCAATCGGAAAGAGATACCGCAGGCAGGATGCTATAGGCACTCCTTTTTGCATTACTGTAGATCATCAGACCAAAGAAGACAACACAGTAACTATCCGCTATCGCGACAGTATGGTACAGGAAAGGATCCCGGTCGATAAGGCCGGCAGCATAATAAGTGAAAAGGTGAGCACAAGAAAGTTATTTGAAAAATTATAATCCTTAAGAGGTACTTAAGAAATGGCTTAGATGATACTATTTTCAATGGTATCATAAGAAACTCGCATATGTTTTAACCATACTTTTAGGTCCCGGTTTTAATCGGGGTGCTTGTTTAATAACTTTAATAAAGGTTCACACTATACTTTCACGAACCTAAAACAGTTTCAGATGAAAAAGGTACTGATAATAACATACTACTGGCCTCCAAGCGGAGGGGGCGGGGTACAACGGTGGCTGAAATTTGTAAAATACCTCCCCATATATGGCTGGCATCCTATCGTGGTAGTACCAAAAGATCCGGAGTATCCGGTAATAGATAATTCATTATATTCTGATATCCCGCAGGAAACAAAAATAATTAAACTTCCAATTTGGGAGCCTTATGATATTTTCAAAAAAATTACAGGAAGAAAAAAGGGGGAAAAAGTAAATACAGGGCTTCTGTTTGATGACAAGAAACGTACATTGGTTGAAAAAATATCCCTTTGGATCAGAGGAAATATACTTATTCCTGATCCCAGAATATTCTGGGTAAAACCCTCGGCAAAACGCTTAATTGAAATAATACCAGGTCTGAAGCCTGATATAATAGTTACTACCGGTCCACCACATAGTATCCACCTTATCGGACAAAAAATTAAAACCAAATTTCCGGAAATACCATGGCTTATTGACCTGCGTGATCCCTGGGCAAACTTTGACATGCTTGATCAGTTTTATTTATCCGGCATGGCCAAAAAACTTCAAAAAAATAAAGAATATACTGCACTAAAAAAAGCTGATATAGTAACCACAGTAAGTCCGTCATGGGCACAGGAATTTGGGAAAAGTGTTTCGAAAAAGGTTCACTGCATAACGAACGGTTTTGACGAAGATGATTTCAAAAATTTTAATTTTGAATCTGATAATAAAAACTTTACAGTAAGCCATATAGGAATCATAAACTCTTATAGAAATCCTGAACCGTTATGGTCCTCCTTTCAGGAATTATGTGAAGAGCTACCTGACTTCAGAAAAAGATTGAATATCAGGATAACGGGTATTACAGACGCAGGATTAGGCAAAATACTTGATAAATACCCATTGGTTAAAGAAAAAACAACCATTACCGGATACATCCCGCATGAGAATATCATTGAACAGTATCAGGACTCCTCATGCCTTTTGTTACTTTTAAATAACACTAAAAATTCAAATGGACATATCCCCGGAAAATTTTTTGAATATATAGCAAGTGGAAAACCGGTGTTGGCAATTGCCCCTCAGGAGTCAGATGTTGCTAAAATAATTAAAGAATATGATCTTGGTTATGCATGTCCTTTTGATGAAAAAGAAACTATAAAACAAGAAATTCTTTCTATATTCAATAATGAAATTCACAGGCTGGAATCAAAAGTAATTGATTCTTTTTCAAGAAGGAAGCTGACAGAAAAGTTGAGTTATCTGATGTCAGAGACTATTAAGAAATCCAGAAAAACCTGATGCGTGATCATTCAATGGGTTTCAGCTTCCCATCTTCAATCGTAAATTTCTCATTTGTCTCAGGACATACAAGGTCATTACCCAAAATGACACCTGCCCTGCTTACCCAGCCCTTTTGACAGGCCGGGACTCCGGTCATCAGCGCAAATGGCTTTACATCTTTGGTCACCACTGAACCTGCACCAATGAAGCAATATTCACCCAGAGTTATTCCGCACACAATAGTCGCATTGGCTCCGACAGTAGCCCCTTTTTTCACCAATGTCTTTTTAAACTCATCTTTACGGTCAATAAAACTACGTGGATTGATAACATTGGTAAAAACTGCCGAAGGGCCGATAAAAACATGATCTTCACAAATAACACCTTCATAAACAGAAACGTTATTTTGCACTTTCACATTATTTCCCATAATCACTTTGTTCCCGACAAAAACATTCTGTCCTAATACACAACTCTCCCCAATTACGGCTGTCCCGGAAACGTGCGAGAAATGCCATACTTTTGTGCCATCACCTATTTGAGCTCCTTTGTCAATAATGGCAGTCTCATGGATAAATATTTTATTCATAATAAGACAAATTTTCAAATTACACTTTTGAAAAATTCTTTCACAGAACCTGTAATGAATTCCAATTGTTCGGTGGTCAATTCGGTATGCATCGGTAATGAAAGCACTGTCTCCGTGAGTTTTTCACTTACCGGGAAGTCACCTTTTTGATAACCTAAGAACCGGTATCCCTCCTGCAGGTGAATAACACCCGGATAGTAAACCATCGAAGGTATTTCCCTTTCTTTAAGGAATTGCTGCAATTCATCTCTCTTACCGGTTTGGATTGTATACTGATGAAAAGTATGAGTGCTGTAACTTACCCTTTGAGGCAATTGAATTTCTTCAATATCACTTAAATGCTCATCATACCATCCGGCTGCCTGCTCTCTTGCCTTGATATGCTTATCAAAATACTTTAATTTGACACTTAAAACAGCCGCCTGTATGCTGTCCAAACGAGAATTAACCCCTATTCTTTCGTACTGATATTTCTGTTTCATCCCATGATTGGCAATCGACCGGATAACAGCTGCAAGCTTATCGTCATCTGTAAAAACAGCCCCGCCGTCACCAAAAGCACCCAGGTTTTTAGAAGGGAAAAAAGAGTTACACCCTATATGACCTATTGTTCCGGCTTTCCTGCGGGAACCGTCACTGAATATATGATCTGTTCCCAATGCCTGGCAGGCATCCTCCACAAGTAAAAGGTTGTACTTACGTGCCAGTTCGAGCATTGCTTCCAGATTAGCACATTGTCCGAAAAGATGAACAGGCAGTATAGCCTTTGTCTTGTCTGTCAACACCTCCCGGATCCTCCCCTCATCGAGGGTAAAAGTACCCTGGTTAACGTCAGCAAAAACGGGTTTCAGTCCAAGCAGGGCAAGTACCTCAACAGTAGAAATAAAAGAAAAGGGAGAAGTGATCACCTCATCCCCGGGTTTTAGCCCCAGCGCCATAAAAGCTATCATCAGTGCATCGGTCCCGTTTCCGCAGGCAATTACATTCGTATTGAGATAATCAGCCAGTTGCTTCTCAAAATCGAGCACCTTCCCGCTCTTAATAAACCGGGTGGACTTAATGACCTCCTGCACAGCCTCATCAATCTCATCTTTCATAGTGAGGTAGAGGCCGTATGTATCGCACATGTAGATAGTTTGCATAATATAATATTACCCTGTTTTTAAAGCTGAATTGTAATGTATAATAGCATAAGATTGAATAGTCAGGTATTAAGCAAATCTTTTTTAATAAAGGATACTTCCTCATAACTACCTGATACAGCAAATATAAAATAACCTTTTTGATTCATTTTTTCAACAAATCCTTTTGATTTAGAGGCACCTGAATTAAACAGTCTGTCGTGAAACTCTACAAGTATTTGATTAACAACACAGGTAGAATTGATAATGTCATCGATAATTTCATATTCAGAACCCTCAATATCAATTTTTACAACATCAATTAATTTATGACCAAAGTTACTTGTAATATCATTAAAAGATTTCATTAAAACTTTTATTGAATTATCCACATTAACAACCTCACTATGAACTAAACTACCTGACACTCCTTTAGGATTAGAGGGAAGAAAAAAATCCTGATAACCTGAAATGGTTGAAATACCATAATTGTTAAAAACAAACAAAGGATTAATTCTTTGAGAAGAGATCCATTGAATTGATTTCGGAGTAGGGTCAAATCCATAAACCTGGCATCTGTGCTTATTTATACACTTGATATCAAATGTAATATCCTTACCGATGCCAAAGGAATAAATTATGGATTTTTCATTCAAAAAATCAGGATTGACATAAAAACCTCCATAACTACTGCCATACCATTGGTAATTACAATTTACCTGTTTTCGCAGGTGTACAACTTTTTTTTGTGAAACAGAATATCTTAAAATTATTTTTCTTAGAAACGATCTTATATTCAATCTTATATGATTAATAATATTTCTCAGTGCCTGAATAGTTTTGTTCATTTTAATATAATTAGCCGAATACATTAAACTTCTTAATCACAATTTTTGATCCCGCAAAAGTAGTCAGATAAAAAATAATTGTCTTTAGACTTATTTCAGACCTTAAAAAATAATATCGGGCTTTTTTCATATTACCTTTCAAATAATAATATCGTGCCCTGGTTCCATGAATTCTCTTGTATGCAATTCTAACCTCCCCGGGAAATTCTCTTTCGTAATTTTCAATGCAAAATAATGAATAATAAAAATCAACCTTCCTGTAATACTCATTTAAAGATAAATTATTGGATTCAACATAACGACTATAAAGAGAATCACAGACTTCAACCGAGTCGTTTTGATAAAAAATATTTAAAATCCAATCATAATCTACCATACCAAAATGTTCTTCAAATAATATTCCTTTCAGATTTTTCTTAAATATGATAGAACCAAGATAAGTATTCTGACCTTTCAAAGATTTTGTAAGTTTATTTATAAATGTTTTATTTTTCCCGTAATACACAAAACCGGAATTATGATGTTTTACCCTCTCTATCTTATTTTTCTTTGAAATATCATAAATAGTATAACCGGAGGATACAACCGGTACCTTTTTCAGGTGTGGAATTAAAGAAATGAGTCTGTGTTCCTTCCAAACATCGTCCTGGTCTGCGATCATTATATAATCTCCTGTAGCATGCTTTAATCCAATATTTCGCCCTGCATTCGGACCCCCTGAATTTCTAATTGTACTTAATAATAATATATCAAACTTGTTTACTATTTCTATTGTGTTATCTGTGGAACAATCGTCAACAACAATTAATTCTAAGACAAACTCCTTGTTAATACCGTTTTGATTTAAAATGGAATTTATTGTTCGTTCAACTGACTTTTCCCCATTATAAGTTGTCAAAATAACAGATACCTTTTTCATCTAATTAATACACAATTAACAAATATTCAGTAATACAATAATAAACTCAAAGTAAATTAAAGAAATTCCCGGGAATAGAAATGTCTTTAAAAACATAAACCGTGAAATTTTTTTACCGTAAATTCTAATTTTTACACTGTTTTGATCTAAAACGTTAAATTTGTAATTACTCAAAATCAAAACAGATATGAATATTTTAATGGTTTTAGAACACGAATATCCTGAAGATGAAAGAGTTACTAAAGAAATTAAAACATTGCAGCGTAATGGACATCATATAGTACTTGCATGCAGTACACTACAAAATAGAAAAACACATGAAGTTATGAATGATATTGAAGTTTATAGAAAAAGGATTTCAAAATTCACTGCAAAAAAAACATCAGTTGGTGCACTTAAATTTCCATTCTATTTTAATTTTTGGTTTTCCTTTTTAAAAACCATACTCAATGAATTACACTTCGACGCAATACATATTCATGATCTGCCATTAGCCAGGGTAGGATATATTTTAAGCAGGAAGTATGATATGAAATTTGTACTTGACCTTCATGAAAACTGGCCGGTACTCCTTGAACTATCTCCACATACAAAATCCATCCTAGGCAGGACCCTATCCAGCCGGAAACAATGGTTAAATTATGAAAAGAAATATGCTACACTTGCTGACGGTCTGATTGTTGTAGCTGAAGAAATGAAGCAACGATTATTGGATAGAGGCGTTATTAACAAAAATATTTCAGTGGTTCCGAATACCTCAAATGTATATATTTTTGAAAAATACAATGACATCAATCCTGATGAAAAGTATATAACACTTTATTATGCAGGCGGTATAACCCGACACAGAGGATTGGACATAGTCATTAAAGCACTGGCAAAAATGAAATTGCCAGATAATTTCAGATTCTGGATAATTGGTAAAGGTCGAAATGAAGAAAATCTTAAGGAGATGGTTAAAGAGTTCAATCTGGAAGACAAAGTGTATTTTTTAGGTTGGAAAGCTCACAATATGGTTCTAAAATTATTATTTAAATCAGATATTGCCGTGATCCCACATCTGAAAAATGAACATACTGATAACACATCTCCAAATAAAATATTCCATTATATGCTGGCCGGGAAGCCAGTTTTATCATCTAACTGTAAATATCTAAAAAAGATTGTAGAGAAAACTAAAGCCGGCCTTATTTATTCTGATAAAAATATTAAGGATTTCCGCAATAAATTATCACAACTAATTGCTGATAAAAAATTAAGGACAAAACTGGGAGAGAATGGACACAATGCAGCTATTGAAAAATATAATTGGGGAAATACTTCAAAATCACTAATTGAACTTTATAAAAACATAGCTTAGAATGGTAACTAAAGCTTATATTAATCCTGACAAAGAACTTATTGACAGATATAAAAAAACAATTCAGTTTGTTGAAGATCAACACTTGGATTTTAATAGTCGAATACTTGATTTAGGAGAAAAAAATCCATTTACAAAGATTCTGGAAGAAAAAGGATTTTCAGTATTTAATACAGGAAAAACAGATCTTGATTTAGACCCACTTGTGGTTAAAAATTTTGATGTTGAAATTGTAACTGCGTTTGAGATACTTGAGCATCTTGTATCCCCATTCCCTCTGTTGAAAAACCTTCCGGGAAATCAACTGATAGCCACAGTACCCTTAAGATTGTGGTTTAAAAGTGCCTATAAAAATCCGAAGGATTTATGGGATTGTCATTACCATGAATTCGAGGACTGGCAATTTGACTGGCTTTTAGAAAAAAGTGGATGGAAAATTATCAATAGAGAAAAATGGAAATCACCAGGTACAAAAATTGGAATTCGTCCATTATTACGAAAATTTATACCCAGATATTATGCAATCTATGCTGAAAGACAATAAATTATTTCGAAAATCATTTCTGGGTATTTTCCCAATATTCAGAAATTTGAGGCTTTGGTGGAACCTTTTAAGGGAATTAATAATACAAAAACTATCAATATAGCTTGAGATTTCCATTACCAAATTTTAATCTGCTTTAATATCCTGATAACTGTAGAATTTACATCTGCTGATATTCTAAAGCTAATTATAACTGTAAAATATATTATAGCAAAAACACTTCCCCTACATAATATATCCCATACTAAAGGAAGGTCGGGAAGGATATATCCCGCAAAATATGCAGCCAGGAAAGCAACTATTATACCGGGGAAACGAATTGAGAATGGTTGCATATTATACTTCCTGAAAAGGAATGTATATCTTAAAATATTACTGGTCATAAATGATAAAGCTACTGAAACCCCTGCTCCTGTAATTCCCCAGAGAGGAATAAAAAGGAACATAGTAGAAATAAATACAACTATCTGAATCAATAAGAACCATAAAGACAGTCTGTAATATTTTGAATATGCTATAATTAAAGCATTAACTCCGGTTGCCATATCAAACAGATAACCGAGCCCTATAAAAAATATTACCCATTTACCTTCATAATAATCGGGCCCCAGAATTATGAGGATACTATCAATATTAACCCAGATGCCACCAAATAAAAAAGCTCCGATTATGAACTGATTTAGAGAGCTTCGTTTATAAATATCTTCAATGTATGATAAATCGCTTCTCTTCCATGCATCTGCTATCAGAGTGCCGGAAATACGTTGAAGCGGACGGGAGGGAATAACCACTAAGGTCCCGAAAAAAAAGGCAATTGTATATATACCTGTAACACTTAATCCCAGCATTTCATTGACAATGATTTTATCAATATTGAAAATAACGTTACCCCCTACCCCGGTCAGGATACTGAATAAAGCAACATTTAACATCTCCCTGCCAAGATTCTTATCAATGAAATTTAACCGGGGCTTAATATTTAACTCTCCTTTATATATTAAGTAGAAAAATATAACAGCTCCTTTGGCAGATACTGCGCCGGCATAAGCCATTATCAGCTGAGCCGGATTGATCAGGTCAAATACAAAAAGACATACCAGAAATAATATAAGTACTCTTTGTAAAAATTCTATAAGAAAAGTTCCGAATACCGCATCATAAAGTAATTTGTTATAACTGTCCAGAACATTAAATATAAGGGTGAAAAAGGTAAGTGGCACAAGCAGATAGATATATTCCGAAAATAACCGGGATTTTTCTAAATTGCTCTCTAACAGCCAAGGAGAAAAAATAAAATAAGCAATTAAAAAAAGTCCGAAGCCAACAGCTATTACCATAAAAGCAATGAACAGATACCCGTTATGTCCATTTTCTTTATTCCTGAAATATGGGAATAAACGCGCGGTAACTCCGTTAATGCCTAACGAAAAAAACTGCGAAAGAAGTACTGACCATGATACAAGTAATCCGAATAATCCGATAGTGTCGGTACTCAGATAATTGGGGAAAAGATAAGCAGTGGTAATAAATCCAACTCCCACACCAAGATAGGACCAGATAGTGCCCCTAATGCTTTGTTTAATGATTATCCCCATTTATGATGCAAAAATATTTATAATCTTTATTTTTGTTAGAAATTATATTCATCATGACAAAGATAACCGGCTTACGCAATATTTTTATAAATCTTGGAATAATCCTTTTTTTTATTGTCCTTGCTTATGGATATCTATTTCCGCTCCTGGAGGGGAAAGTGCTTCAAATGCCTGATATCGAACACTGGAAAGGTATGTCAAAAGAGCTCAATGATTACAGGGAGGAAACCGGGGAAGAGGCTGTCTGGACTAACAGTATGTTTGGTGGTATGCCGGGTTATATGATCTCAGTACTCTATCCGGGTAACCTGGCCGGGTACATTACCAGCAATATCAGGAAAATATTTTCAACTGCATCTTTCATAATACTATACCTTATAGGCTTTTATATCCTGCTCTCGAGCCTGAAGGTCAAACGCTGGCTTAGCGTGGCGGGTGCCATAGCATTTGCCTTTTCTTCATATTTTATAATTATCCTGGTGGCAGGCCACATGACAAAAGCTAATGCAATAGCCTTTCTGCCTCCGATGATTGCCGGTATATTGCTAACATTCAGGAAAAAATATCTGGCCGGAAGTATTCTGTTTGCAATATTCTTTGCTCTTGAATTGCTGGCAGGACATCTGCAGATAACATATTACGGATTAATTTTGGTAGTCCTTTTAGGACTTACAGAACTGGCATTTGCAATAAAAGAAAAGACTCTTCCTGATCTCTTTAAAGCTCTTGTTTTTCTTATTGCAGGAGCAATCATTGGTATCGGTATGAACTTTTCCAGGTTGTACACTTCCTGGGAATACTCAAAAGATACAATCCGCGGCCCCTCTGAACTGACTATAAACAATGAAAATAAAACAAGCGGACTGGATAAAGATTATGTGGTGCAGTGGAGTTATGGAATCGACGAAACATTAACACTTTTAATACCTGACTTCAAAGGAGGAGGAAGCCAGATCAACCCGGGAATTAACTCCGAAACCTACCGTACAATGAGAGAGCAAGGAGTGCAGAATCTTAATCAGACAATTCGCGCAGTCAGTATGTATCACGGAGACCAGCCCGGCACTTCAGGACCGGTATATATGGGAGCAATAGTTGTATTTTTCTTTGTATTGGGACTTTTTGTTGTGAAAGGGACTTATAAATGGTGGTTGCTCTCAGCTACAGTGGTTTCTATTATCTTGTCGTGGGGAGGTAACATTATGTGGCTTACAAGTTTTTTACTTGATTACCTGCCGTTCTACAATAAATTCCGTGCCCCGAGCATGACTCTGGTAATTGCAGAATTTGCAATGCCTTTGCTCGGCTTTATTGCGCTCAACAATATTATAACAGGAAAAACCGATAAAACAACCTGGATCAATGGCCTTAAATGGTCTGTTATCATAACAGCGGGACTATCTCTGTTATTTGCATTAATGCCGGGAATAGCAGGGAATTTTACAACTGCAACAGATGCTGTGAGGTATCCCGACTGGCTTATGGATAGCGTAATTGCAGACCGTAAAGCTATGCTCAGGTCAGATGCATTCCGCTCTTTCTTATTTATCATCCTTGCTGCAGGGGCTGTATGGCTTTGGAATATCAAAAAAATCAAAACAACACCATTAATAATACTTATAGGAATTCTTACCCTGATCGACCTGTGGACAGTTGATAAACGATATCTCAATAATGAACATTTTGTTTCGAAGAGACAGGCTGAAAATCCGTTCCCTAAAATGCCAGCCGATGAGGCTATACTGCAAGATAAAGAGCTTTATTTCCGTGTGCTTCCCCTGCAAAACCCCTTCCAGGATGCAAGGGCATCTTACTATCATAAAAATGTGGGTGGCTACCACGCAGCTAAATTGAGGAGATACCAGGAATTTATTAGCTATCACCTTCAACCTGAATTACAAACATTTATAGCCGGACTCCAAAACCAGGGATTAACAGATTCATTGTTTCAAAGTTTATCTGCAATCAATATGATGAATACAAAATATATAATCTATGACACTAATCAGAACCCTTTAAGAAATCCTTATCAAATGGGTAATGCCTGGTTCGTTAAAAATTATATTATTGTGGATAATGCAGATGAGGAGATCGAAGCATTAATGGATGTGAATCCGGCCGAAACAGCAGTTATCGATAAAAGATTCAAAAATTTTGTCGAGGGAAAACAATTTGCAATTGATCAGTCCGGGTCTGTTACATTAACTGAGTACGAACCAAATTATCTAAAATACATATCAAAGACAGAATCTGAACAGCTTGCAGTATTTTCTGAAATCTATTATGATAAAGGCTGGAATGCATATATCAATGGTGAGAAAGTTCCTCATTGCAGGGTTAATTATATTCTCAGGGCTATGGTCATACCTCCCGGGGAAAATACAGTCGAATTCAAATTCGAACCGGCATCTTATTATATGGGAAATAAAATCTCTCTGGCTAGTTCAATACTGCTGATACTGGCAATAGCGGGATATATTTTCTCTGAAATCAAAAAAAGAAAAGCTGAAATATAAAAAGAGACTTAATTCACCGAATAATAAAGTCCGCTGTTATATGGAAAAAACCAGGCTTACTCGGGAGTTCTTCAGAAATGATGTATTAAAGGTAGCCCCCGGACTGTTGGGTAAATTTATTGTCAGAAAATTCAACAATGGCCAAACTGAACGGTACCTGATATCTGAAGTAGAAGCATATAGCGGGAATGGTGACCTTGCCTGTCATGCCAGCAAAGGGAAAACATCCCGCACGGAGGTGATGTTTCGCGAGGGCGGACTGGTATATGTTTACCTGGTTTACGGAATCCACTGGCTTCTGAACATTGTGACCGGAAAGAAAGGCGATGCATCTGCAGTTTTGATACGGGGACTTGAAGGTGTACCCGGACCCGGAAGAGTGGGGAAAATCCTGCAACTGGACAAATCATTTTATGGCGAAGACCTTTCAACCTCGAATCGGATCTGGATTGAAGAAAATGACAATCAGGTTACTTATCGAACTGCCCCCAGAATAGGTATTGATTATGCCGGCGAACCCTGGATCAGTAAACCCTGGAGATTTTTTATCACTTAACTCCCCACCCCTGATCTTTTACTTTTTCAACAGGACTGACTGAGAGTGACCTCAGATGCATTAAATATTTTTCACCAGGTGCTGAGGGACTCACTGTCAGTGTATATAACCCTGGTTCACAGATATCAATATAACCCAACGGAAACTCCCGGTAATTAAAAAATTCACCTGCCGATACCACATTTTTCGTGAAGCTGTAATCTCCGATTTTTACCTCATATTGTCTCCCCTCCCAATCACTGTTTGCAGCATAGTCGATTTTTAACTGGTATTTCCCCGGCTTTTCAAAATTTATAAGCCACTCTACTCGGTCATCAGGACTTGTCCACCTTGAGATGTGAAACCCTCCTTTCCTGTTAAACCGGGTTTTTGCCTCACCTTTTGTTTCAACTGTCAGGTAGTTTAACTCCGCCCTGCCTTCATTATCAAAGACTGCAACACGGGGACTGACCTTCACTGCCCCCTCAACCTCGAGCACAACAACTGAAAGCGGATGATCAGGTGCCTCTGCAGGCAGCCCGATATAAGTATTTACATCTTCCCTGAAAACTTCAAGTTTATGGTTTTTATCTGACAGGGGGTATGCTTCGGTAATCCGGTTTTGCAAACCTTTTATACTTAATTTCCCGTCTGCAGGCCATTCACGGATCAACAGATACAACCTGTTACTCTTTACTGTGCAATATCCCCAGGGTAATTCCCCAAAAGGATTTGCCGTTGTTCCGTATATACTTTCTGAATTCCGTTCCATCCATTCTCCTACCTTCCTGAATATTGTGATCGTGGTATCAGGGATCTCCCCGTTGCCTTTCGGGCCTGTATTCAGCAGGTAATTACCTCCGCGGCTGGCCACTTCAGCAAGCCTGCATATCACTGTTTCGGGACTCTTCCAGTTTTGATCGAATTTGCTGTACCCCCATGTTTCATTCAGTGTTTGAGGGGTCTCCCAATACTCTTCCAGTCCGCCGGGAGGCATTCCGTTATCATTAGTACTCTGATAATCCCCTATAAATTCCTGGTTATAATGGCCTACCCTCCCGTTGATTAGGGTAGCAGGCTGCAGACTGTTAACAAGCTTCACAAACTCAAGTCCCTGCACAGGCGTGTACATGCCACGATCGAACCATACTAATCCTACCGGACCGTACTCAGTAAGTAATTCCTTCAATTGAGGTTTTGCTTTCTCTTCGAGGTACTTTTCAAATTTCTCCTGATGGTACAGGTCTGAACCCCAGTCATTATCATAGTCCCAATCGTTACCGTAGCCTCCCGGGTGGTCCCAGTCCTCACGGTGTGAATAGTAAACACAAAACTTTATTCCCGCTTCACTGCATGCATCAGACAGTTCTTTTAACGGATCGCGTTTAAAATTAGTCCAGTCAACTATATTGTAAGGAGATACCTTCGAGTGGTACATTGCAAATCCATCGTGGTGCTTTGCTGTGATCACTATGTATTTCATGCCGGCAGATCTGGCCAGTTCGACCCATTCCCGGGCATTGAATTCAACCGGGTACATCTCCCTGGCAAGCTCACGATATTCATTTACAGGGATCTTTAGATTTTTCATGATCCATTCGGCATTGTTTCCAACCGGTATCTGCTTCCCGTTCCACTCACCCTCCAGGTTGGAATATGGCCCCCAGTGTATGAACATTCCGAATTTGGAATCTTTAAACCACTCCAGATACTGATCCCTATCAGCCGCAACCTGATCAGCGCTAACCGCCTGTTTGCCTGGTTGGCCGGAACATGCAAACAGTATTGTTCCGGTAATGATCATAATTATTAATCTCATGCTATTTTGTTATTAGATTATATTATCAAAAACATATAACCGAATATTCCCCGAAGTCATATCTCATTCAATCTCTTTCCTGTCCAATTTTCTGAAATTCCTAATTCTGTGAAAAGTGAGAAAATTAGCATCGTGGAAATTATGGGCTCCGCCATACTCGTCATCATAGGCAGTGCGCGACAGGTAAATGATATCTTTTCCATCAAACTGCCAGTCAATATACTGAAATCCGTGTTTCGAAACATCCGGATGGTGAAGCAATATTTTATGGACAGTCCAGTTGAGCAGGTCGGGAGAACTTTTTATAACCAGGGTATTGCGGACACCGGATGGTGAAAGATGAGAGTACTCTTCCTTCACCATATTGCAGACTGTCCGGTAAAGCTTACTCTCCGTATCATACCTGATTGAAAACTTTCTGGCCCCGCCAATAAAATCAATAAATCCTGTTGCCGGGTCAAATGATGCTTTGCGGCCATCATCGCTGATATTTATAATTGCTGCCATGTCACGTCCTTTTTCTGAAGTAGCCACCCTCAGAATATCAACTATTTTACCACCGGGAGTCACAACCACATTACCTTCAAGCCAGCCTCCGAATTTACCGTCAAGATAAGTTGAATCGTATGACATGCAATTGGTTGCCGTCCAGTTTGATGCATTTAACAGATCAGCATCAGCAGGGGCGGAGATCACCATTGCACTGTATCGCTTTCCCCATGCTTTTGTATCGGCATATGCATTCTCAATTGCCCTCCAGATACGTCCGTTATGCAAGATAACAGGCATGGGTGCGGTATGGTATTCACCCTCAAGCAGTAATCCGCTCTTGTTATCAACAGGGTCACTCCAGGTTTTGCCCCCGTCAGTGGATCGGCGTATGATAAAATTCCCATGGTGCTTCCATGTGCCCATAATACAGAGGTCTCCTTTATGCACAAACAGATTAGACCAGAATTGTCCGTCGATTTCTGAAATCTTTTTCCAGGTCCGGCCTCTGTTTTCTGACTTAAATACTGCTGTCAGCGCTCTTTCATGCTCTGCAGACTCAGGTCCGAAATGATCGTGAGAAGCTACATAACTGCCATCAGGCAGTATACATATACTGGGTGAGCCAATGTAAACCCCTGTGTGAGCCGGAATATGGTTCACCACAACTCCGGGTACTTTTTTTGATTGTGCATTTAGCTGCAGACCAATCCAAATAATAGATATTATTAATAATGCTCTTTTCATGTATATATTATTTTATCAAATTATTGTATCCGTTCGCTGAAGCGAACGGCAAGGGATAATTATTCCGGATCAAAGCTGTTTAAGTTCGTGGCATATTTTATGACATGCATCGTAGAATATGCCGGTATCCACCTGATATGCAAGGTATATTAATCCGAGATCTTTCCACATCCTGTAATCTTCGGGCGTTTCAACAAATGTCCCTACAAATTTATTTCTGGCTGATGCCCTGGCAATTACTGTTTTCATCGCCTCAATAACCTTAGGATGATTTATCTGTCCGGGTACCCCCAATGACTGCGAAAGATCATACGGCCCTAAAAAGATGATATCAATACCTTTCACATCAATAATCTCCTCAAAATTCTCAATGCCTGTCCTGCCCTCTATATGTATTATTATCAAATTTTGCCTGTTTGACTCTTCGAAATACTCATTTTTGTTTTTCGAGGAGTAACCGGCTGCCCTTACAAAGCGGCACACACCCCTGTTCCCTTCGGGAGAAAATTTTGCCGCATCAACAACCCGCAGTGCATCTTGTCTGGTATTTACCTGTGGGACCTGTACTCCCCGGGCGCCAATATCGAGAGCTTTTGATATCATTGATTCATTATTTTCCCCAACCCGTATCACAGGTGTTAGGTTATGGATAACTGCGGCCCTGACAAGATCCTGGGCAGTCTCAAATGAATTGGGCCCGTGCTCAAGGTCAATTACCACAAAATCAAAACCTGCAAGTCCGATACACTCAATCATTGCAGGATCAGCACATTTTGAAAAAGTGCCAACTGAGCAGATACTGTTTTGAAAATTGTTTATTAGTCTCATAATTATACCTGTTATAATAATTCCAACAGAGCTGTTACTCCGTTATAAGCAATAAAGCATGAAAATATAAAAGCACTTACCAGTCCGGTATTCAGCATTATCCCGGCCTTATTTGCCCCCATCTCTTTCCTGTTTACCAGGATAATGCCTGCCCCGACAACAACGGGAAGTACAAAAACATTGGCAACCTGCGTGGCTATCTGGGCAAGTATGGGATTTGCCCCCATCACCGGTACTATCAAACCAAAAAGAGCGGCAACAGCTGTCAATATTTTAAATTGCCTTGAACTGGTATCGAGTGTTCCGTCACGATAATCTGCCACCAGCAAAGGAGCTACCATCAAAATAGGAAAAATAGAAGATAATCCTGCACTTAATGTGCCAAGCACAAAAATGACAACAGCAAACCTGCCTGCCACAGGTTCAAGTGTATAAACCATATCAAGCACTTTTTCAATCGTCCTGCCTTCATGGAAAAGAGCCCCCGTGGCAGTGATCATTATTGACGCACTGATTATAAACATCAATATTGCTGAAATGAGGGCATCCTTAGACTGCTCTCCGGTATTCTTCTTTCCCCAGCCTTTGCCTTTCATAAGCAATGGCCTTACAACAAAAGTCGGAGCAGCCATCGTAGTGCCCACGAAAGCAGCTACCATAAGCTTGCCACCCGGAATTTGAGGAATTGAAGGTTTTAATCCTGCAACTATTTCTTCAGGACGGGGAAATACAATGAACATGGAGATAAGAAAAGAGATACCCATCAAGGTTACGAACACAATTAATATCTTTTCGAAAAAGGAGTAGCTGCCGACCAGCAGCAATCCATATAACATTACTATTAAAAACACTGCAATACCTAAAACAACCCAATAATTTTCAGCAGGCGTATTTGGAAAGAAGAGATGTATCAACTCATATAATGCATTGGCAGAAAGGCCTAATATTCCGCTAAGTGAATTCCACTGTCCAATAACAACCCCGACAACAACAATTGAAGCCAGCAACTTCCCATATTTAAATTTACGTCTGTAACTATGTATCGCTGTACCACCTGTAATAACAGCATACCTTCCGTAAGCCTCCATTAACAGCCAGGCAAACAGGACACTCAGTGCCAATACCCACAACAATTGCATCCCGAAATCACTGCCTGCCTTAGCCATCGAAGTAACGCTTCCCGTACCAATGGTATAACCGATGCAAAATATGCCGGGCCCGATAGCCAGGGCCATTAACCAGACTTTTTTCAGAAGAGAACTGATCATATTTATCTCTATTTTATAATTGCCGATCTTTTATTTCATATTTTCAAACGAAAAGAACCGGCTTCCCTGTACTGCGATTCGCCTGCATCATCCTCAGGCCCGTTAAATCCTGGGCCGCCGCCGGCAACATATCCATAACTTGCACCTGACTGCGAAGGGCTGACCCAAAAAGAATAGATATGGCCATTCGTAATGTGAAACCTGAATCTGACCTCATTGCCTGCCAGTTTTGAAAGGTCTTTTGAACCGGACCATCTTACCATCTGACAAGTGGAGTTTGCAGTAACCGGCAGGCAGTCATCCGAACTGAAATGTGCAATTATAGAGTTCCGGTCATCCAGCAGTTCAGCTTTTATTTCTCCTTTTGGGCAATTACAATTAACGAACAGGTATTTGCCTTTGAAAATAACAGGCCTTGTTGTTATGACTCCCTTTTCATTAGTATACAGTGACGCAAATCCATCTCTCCTCAGCACAGCAATCCCGGTGCTTCCGTTTGCATACATCCCGCTCCTCATACCATCAGGATTAAGATTGTCAGGATCGCCCTGAAAACCAATATAGTAGAACCAAAGCTGATCACCCACAACCGTGCATATTCCTCCTGCCGGCTTTTTCACTGAAGTGCAACAGGTTATATGAGGGTAGAAAAATCCGGAAATTCCCGCATATGCCGAATTTTTTAAAAATATTCTTCGTTTCATAGGATATCGGTTTTTTCAGGGTTTACGATCAATGCTCAGTAGCAGGGAGCTGCACTACTTTTCTCCTCCTTTGCTGATAACCTGTCTTGACTGAAAAACTTCCAGGATTTTTCTTGATGAACCTGATAAAATATCATCTTCTGTAAAGGTGGTCATTAAAATATTCTGATCCTTTGTACGGCTATAGTCGTATGTAATCCATATATTCCCGTCGGATGTTTGCTGACCGTCAGGATAGGAGACACCTGGTCTTTCATCCAGTAATAATCCTGCGGACCATGAAAATCCATCATCTTCAGAAATAAATGCCATCAGGTGTGAGCGTCCGGTTTTCATATCAACAGGACCGTGTTTTACCAATAAAAGATTGCCGGAGTTGAGCCTTGAAATAAAAAATCTTGCCGGCGGGTGCTGAATACGGGAAGGGATTAATGGGGACCAGTTATAACCCCGGTCGGTTGATATGCTTTCGCCAATACCGTAATTGGTCCGCACCAGCATCCATAGTGATCCGTTCTTTCTTTCGACTATCATTTGCTCATCATGATTCCTGACATGCTCAGGAACATTAACGCCGCCTCTTATCTGCCATGATTGTCCTTTGTCTGAAGAGACCACCATTTTAGCGCTGTTCTCACTCAACTGCCAGAAAGATACCGGCAATGCCCATATCCCGTCAGACAGAACAACAGGCTTGCACATCATAACACCGTCTGAAATTCTTATTGGCGCTGACCATTCCGGATCAGCTGATCCGCCCTCTGTTGTTGTTATTGCCCATACGCCGCAATTTGTAGCTCTTACCGGCCGTATATGCTGAGCCCAGAAAACCCACAGTTTGCCGTCAGGATCTGTCCATACCTCCGGATCATAAGCCCTGACAGGGCCGGGCCCGTCAGGATCAATTGCCAGCACCTCCTCCCATGTTGCTCCCTTATCTCCGCTCGTGGCAACAACAACATAGTTATTCTCATCTTCAGCAGGGGTAATACCCGTATACCAGACCGCCCATAAGCGTCCTTCGCGACTGACTGCCATACTTGATATACCGGTGAATTTCCGTGATTCAGGATTGTATTTACTGTCTGAAGAAGGCTGCCTGATTATCTTTGGAGGCTTAAGATGAGCATTATTATCTTGTGCAAAAGATGTTTGGGAAAATAAACTAAGGATAATAACAAGCCGGAATAAATAAATATTTCTAAAATTCATATCAATAAAGCTTAATTTAATATTTGTAATCATTTAATTAATTGGGGATCACCCCTCTGATACCCGTTTTGACCGGAATTATTGCATTTTATACTCTAACTTATGTTTGCCGCTTATCAGTTCAATTGCAGAAGTTCCCTGATCATCAAGTAAAAAGTCACTGCCATTAAACACACAACTCCTGACCTTATCAGGAATTATTACTGAAGCTTCAACGCCAACCGGTATCTCAATATCCATATTCATATTTCCCTCATTGATCTCCCAATTCACTGCCAGCCTGCCAAATGGTGTCTCTTTAAAAGTATTAGCCCACCGGATGCCATCCGGTATCTGCGGATCAATGATCACTTTCCTGTAAGCGGCGAATCCATCTACAGGGCGTATGCCGCCTATGGCCTGGTAAAACCATTGTCCGATCCCGTTATAACAGTTATGTATCCTGCTTCGGTGTCCGTTCCAATGCTCCCAGGTAGTTGTGGCTCCTTTATCTATCATATACAGATAACCCGGATAACCTCTCCTTATCAGCATCGTATAGATCAATTCATAAGCCCGGTTCTTTACAGCCCATTCAGTCAGCACCGGCAGTCCCACGAGTCCGCAGGCAATATGTCCCCCATGTTTCTCATAAGTTTCACGTTCAAGGCTTTCCACAACCACTTCAATCAGATCCCGGGGAACTATCTCTGCAAGTAGGGGAAACGCCAGATCTATCTGTATTCCTGTCCCGTAGATATTATTAACATCGTCATAAAAGGTATTGTGCACTATCTCCTTCAGCTTCTTCTCTCTTGATGCATAGAGTTCAATATCATCAGCTTTACCCAATACACGTGCAATTTTCTGTAAATAATTATAACAGAGAACCATAAAAGAATTATTTACCAGGTCCACCGAAGCCTCTGCAGTGTGGTCAACACCCTCAGGTGAAGCCCAGTCGCCAAGGTACCAGGCCCTGTAAGGAGTATCCGGCCATCTTTTCAATAATCCGTCGACTGTATATTTATCGACATACTCAAGCCATTTCTGCATCACGGGATAGTTGGTTTTGAGCATCAGTGTATCCCCGTAATTGATGAAACTGTACCAGGATGCGGTGATTATAAATCCACACCAGTAGGGGCCCCCTCCTGCATGGTTTACATTAGGTGCCGTATGGGGCATGCTGCCGTCTTCACGTATCACATCCGCCCATGCCTGGAACCAGTTGGTATACATCGGCGCCAGGTCAAACATTGTCTGGGCTGTGACTGTCGATGCATTACCATCACCTCCGTAACCCAGCCGCTCGATATGCGGACAGTCAACCAGTACTCCCCCGAGGCTCAGGCAGCGAAGGGTATAGACAAACATGTCATGTATCTTGTTCAGGTCGCTGTCGGAACATTCGAATCCGGAGGCGGTTTCATAACCTGTATGTATGAGGTATCCCCTGATGGAATCCAGGTCGGGCATCCCCGGCAGGTTAAGTATCCTCAGATACCTGTAACCATAATAATTAAACTTGTTTCTGAACACCTCAGGTCCTTCGCCTGCAGCAATATATTTATCAGACGGGGAAAATGAGCGGTAATCATCAAGATTGTCAAAGTATTCAATAATTATCTCCTGTGACTCCTCTAGCGGATCGAAATTCATCTCAAACCACCCTGTAAGATTCCGGCCCATGTCGATTATGAATGTATCCTGCGCAATCTGTACAATCGCTACAGGACTTATAGTATCGGTGATCTCATTTAATTCCACCATTTGGGGGGTTACTTTATGAGCCGGAACCGTAACTTCCTCAGCCGGTTCCCACCTTCTTCCACCTGTACTCTCGACTGAAAGGTCACTCTTGGCCAGTCTGCCGTCAACCACTTCCCCTCCGAAATGATGGGGCTTCCAGCTGCCTGTGCGACTATAACTGCTGAGCCTGCCAGACCATGACCGGTCGGTGACAAGAACTGTCTCCCTGCCATTGTTGCTGCTGACTTTTTCGAGCTGTGCTCTTACCAGCGGACCGGTACTGACAACGTCAAAAAGTCCTTCTGTATACCAACCGCTTCCCAGCCATAACATAAGATCATTTTTCCCTTTTTCAAGGAGCCCTGTTAAATCATATGTATTTACAAGTGACCTTTCCCCAAATTGTGAAACAGCAGGTGTCAGAACACCATTGCCAACTTTTTCTCCATTAATATAAACCTCGTGGTACCCAAGTGAGTTGACATGTAAAAAATACCGGGCCTTCTGGTCGTCTATCTCAAAAGACTTATATAACTGGGGACATTCGGTATATCCGGCATCAATATTATAGCCTATATAGGACCCCTGCCAGTCACTTTCCTCTGTCAGCCCCGTCACAAAGGAACCTTCCCTGCTCCAGGGTGACGCCTCATCATTTTGGTTATACACCCTTACCTTCCAGAAGGCAGCAGTGCCGGATGATAATTCTTTCCCCTGGTATGGAACCAAAATACCTGCAGATGATGCTATTTTCCCCGAGTCCCATAAGTCAGCTTTCCCTTCACGTAAAAGGGAAGGATCGCTCGCCACCAGAATATGAAAGGCTGTCTGACGTGTTCCATTGACATCGCTCTTCACTTTCCAGCTGAAGCGGGGTGTAGTTTTATCTATTCCGACAGGATCTTTTAAATTCTCACACCGGAGATCGCATACCAGCATGTCGGATTTGTGTCTGCACCCTGAAAAAAATATTAATAAAAAAAATAATACTGTATAAATCGGATACTTCATTTTTAAAAAATTAAAACTATTTGTAGAAAGATTATGCCATTCCCCAACCTTTTCTGACTGGCTCACGAATGAATATGTCAGCCTCAGGTAATCCTGTTGCTTTCATCTCTTTACTGTCCCAATACACTTTCTGTCCACCGAGCCTGAGCGACAGTACACCCAGAAGTGTTATTTCTGTAAGCTTAGAGGCATACTCAAAGTTAGACATAGCCGGAATGCCTCCCTTAACATGACGGGGGACTACCATTAAGCCGGCAGCAGAAAAAGCTGCACCTTCAATGAATTCACGCCGGTTTTGATTTTTCAATTTTTGCATCAAAATATAATTTAGTTAAACATTTTCTCAATTTGCATCAAAAAGGGTATTGACCCTGATACTTTTTTTTGCTGAAAGAGTAAATAAGATTGTTTATTTTTACTTACATCGATACCTTCAGCACAAATCCGGGTATGTCCGGATTCTTTCCGGCAGGTATCTTCACATTTACCCTACCATCTGCTGCACTCCATTTCAGTTTTCCCCTCTCTCCCAACATACTTATGCTGCGAATCTTATCCCGGTGATCATAAAGAGCCTCCAGTCTCACTGTATCATCAGAAGTGCATGCCAGAGAAATTGCATAAACATTATTATCCTTTTGTGTGAACCAGAAATCTTCGGAGGTGAAAACAGTGTTAAATCCCTGATCTTTTCTTGCAGTAGTACTTTTCATTTCAAGCACCGTCGGCCCCTCTTTCAAGGTACTCCACCTTGTTGTCCCGTAAACAGCCTCTCCGTTTACTTTCATCCATGACCCTATCTCTTTAAGCACTTTAATACTTGCTTCAGGTATCACCCCGTTTCCGTCAGGACCTACGTTCAGAAGATAATTACCTCCTTTACTGGCAATCTCAACGATCCAGAACAACATCTCATTAAGTGATTTCCAGTCATTGTCGTAACTCTTATAACCCCAGGTATTATTGAGTGTACCGGGAGTTTCCCATGTCTTGTATTTACTGTTAATCTCTTTAGGTATCTGATTATCACCGGCTGTTAGCATATCACCGAGGTTATTACCCACACGGCTGTTTATCAGACAGTCAGGCTGATAATCATAAGCAAGCTTATAAAATTCAAAACTCTGCCTCAGATTCATATATCGCGGAAAGTCATACCATATTTCTACCAGATTGGGAAATTTTGTCAATATCTCCCGCATTTGAGGCTTTGCTTTATTTTCTATGTACTCTTCGTATGAAACAGGCGCCGGATCCCAGGTATTGGCAGCACGGGTATCATTAAGTTGCGGGTTAGCTTTTTTAGCCTGTGCCACTCCTGCATCACCTCCGTCCATCCAGTCAATTGAATGGGAATAGTATATACCCATCCTGATCCCATATTTTTTACAGGCATTATACAACTCTTCTATCGGGTCACGTTTAAAGGGGGTCAGATCATATATATTATAGTCAGTTACTTCTGAATGGTACATTGCAAAACCGTCATGATGTTTTGGCATTGCCACAATATAGCGCATACCGGCCTCTTTTGCAAGTCTGACCCACTCATCGGCATTAAATCCGGCCGGATTGAATGTTCTTGCAATCTCCCGGTACTCATTGCGTGGTATCTGTGCAGAATACATGATCCATTCACCTATAGTCGCCTGACCGCCATGAGTTTCAGGAACTATCTTAACACCTTTGTATACACCCCCCAGTTTGGAATAGACTCCCCAGTGGATGAACATGCCGAATTTCAAATTATTATACTCTTCAAAAAGATCTGATTTCGAGTCATGCATTTTTTGCCACTCATTCAATAATTTATCGTCATCCTGTGCAAAGGAGTAAAAAATAGTCAAAATGCAAATTACTAACAGTATAGGTTTCATATGATTAAAATTAATGATTTATAAGGAGATAATTTCTAAAACAGATTCACACCATTCCTTAAGTTCCCAGTCTTTGTATTTTACATTTGCTGTTATCAACTGAACGCCCTGCTCTGCATCATCTGGTATCTTAACAGTAAAAACCTTTTTGCCTTCAGACAGTGGAGCAACGGTAATTGTTGAAGATGCAGCACCTGAATTGTATCCAAAAGGTAAATTTAACCCTATGTGAAAAGTTTCCTCCTTTTCAGAATGATTATAAACAATCACTTCCAGATCATGTGTGCTGCCCGGCTTAACATTTTTCTCATAAGGATAAAATCTCACCCACTGCTCATCAATGCCATAGTTGATATTTTCCCACGGCAGTAACTCCTGCAGAAGTTCCCTTCTTTCAATGAGATTATCTGTAAGATACTCCAGCTGCTCCTGCGAAAAGGAAAAAAGCGGATCTACATGCTGGTTTGCAAGCAAAACATTGTCAGGCAGTTGCCTTAGCAAATCCAAACAGTAAAAATATCCTGTCCCCGGATTTAAAAAATTCCTGTTTAACAGGCAGTAATCATCGATCCCGGATGGTGTGAAGGAGTCGCCTGCAAAAAAGATTGATTCCCCGTTCTGATTTTCAAACAGAACTGCATCATGATATAATGTCTGTCCGGGAAAATAACGAAAAGTGAGGGTATAATCTTTCCAAAACATCTTCTCACCATCTCTCATCACTCTGAGATTGGTAATCGGTTCTTTTATTAAGGCGGGCATATTGTAACCTGACGGATTTTCAAGAATATCTTTTAACTCTCTGGTAATGTAGACGGGACAATTAAATTCCTTAGCAGCTTCATTTATAAACGTTACATGGTCACTATGGTAGTGGGTGATAAAAATACCGTCCAGACTTTTTATCCGTCCTGATTCTTTCATCTCTTTCAATTTATTAAGAGCAGCCTTGCTCCCGCAGTCCATTAAAAATGCAGAACTGTCTTTTGCAAAAACAAGCCACACAGTATTAAAACGTGTGCTCCAGGGGTAGGGATCATTTTTTATAAGAGATGAATATGGCATCGGACTGAAATGGTTATCTGTACCTAACATATAATCCGTCAAATCCTCTGTCCGCTCAGGGTAATACCAGCGATAAGCTGTTACCGAAAGATAATTTTTATAAAAACTGCGGATACGATCTGTCAGCTTATTCAGTGATCTCAGGTCTGTAATAACAGGGCCCCTTGAGGGCACAATATAATCAGGATCCTCTTCCTCAATAAGCTGCAGGCTCCTGATCAGTTGTCCCAACCGTGTTGCATAACCATGATATCCGGCTATCTTATCGTAAGAATCCTGAAAGCTGTAAAGATCAGGGATTTTCCCGCCATCATAAATCAGGTCACCTGTAAAGGCGTATTTTTTATTATCTATCCTTATGATATAAGTAACTGATCCTCTTGTGTAGCCGGGTGTATCAATAACCCTGATATCAAGATCCTGCCACCTTAAATGTTCTCCTCCTTTTGCCAAATGAGCTATGTTAATTGGTTTCAGGCTGATTTTTGAAGATTGATTCTGCATATTAATATATCGCGATTGCAGATAATCAGTCCATATTGAATCTCCGGAGACAAAATACGCCTTTTCATCAGCAGGCGCCACTGCAGATGCTCCGTTCATTACCAACTCCCTGCCTGCCCAGGTAACATCTCTCCTGAAATGAGTAAATAATACTTTATCTGCCTGGGTGACTTCATTACGGGGATCTCCGTAGATGACAAGAATGTTGCCGTTTCTATTAATAACTACGCCGTTCACAGCTCCGCTTATGAAAGTAACACTTTCGGACAGTAGCCGGGGAAAGGCCGGTAAAAAAATAATAACCTGCAGTAATATTGTCAGTAAAAATTTCGAAATCATACTTTGGGTTGGGTTTAAAAAGGCGCTTTGCACTCTTTTTAGGCAAATTTAAAAATTTATTAAATTGTTTTTCAATTAATTAAAAAAAACATAAGGTGTTGATCAATAAAAATCACTTAATTAGCTAATTCATGTCAAAGATTCGCAATAACACTGTTCAGATAATCTTTTGTTTTTAAAATATAATCACTCTTCTGACCGGCAAGTTCACATTCAATAGTAATGGTACCCGCATAGTTTAACTTTTTCAGAAAAGCAAAAATTGCTGGAAAATCCACCTCTCCTTCCGGGATTGGAACTTCCTTACCCAACTCATTCGCATTTACCGGATATGTTCCGTCTTTAGCATGAAATCCCCTGACATACTTTCCGATCACTTTAAGCCCGTCATATGGGTTTGCCTTTCCATACATAACGAGATTAGCCGGGTCGTAATTGACAAAAAGGTTCCCCGTTCCTATATCGGTTATTGCCCTCAGAAGGGTTACCGGTGTTTCCTGTCCTGTTTCAAAAAGGATATCTATACCCTTTTTCAGTGCATATTCACCAATCGGTTTCATCGTATCAACGAACTCTACATATAAAATATCCTTCGGATCTTCAGGGATAAACCCAAAATGGGCATGAACGGAAGGTATTCCTGCTGCCTTACAAAAATCGATGCCTTCGTAAAGCCTTTTAACTCTCTCTGCCCTCATTTCACGGGGCACAAGACCTATTGTGGACGGCCCTTCAACCAGATTCCATTTATAGGTACCAGGACCCATACATATAAGCGTTGTTGGCTGTATTTTATATTCATCAAGAGTTTTTACCAGGCGGCTGGCCAGTGCGGGAGAGTAATTACCTATTGAAAGCTGACAGGCCGAAAATCCAAGGTCCCTTACCTTCTTCAGATCCTCCTCCGGATTATTTGCTGCAGAGATAACTCCAAGCTCAAAACTGTCCGGATCAGCTTTTTTCAAACCGGAGGCTTTTTCATTTGCCATAGATGTAAAAATTTTAGGCATGCCTGTTATTAATGCTGCTGAATAAAGAAATTTTCTTCTGTCTATCATAACTGCAATATTTGAATTATTATTTTCCCCTGTAAATATTCATATTAGATTGCAAAGATATTTTATTTTGTGACTCATTTACAATCGTTCTTTTCACCCCTGTATCAATCATATTGTTACTTACCGAAACATTAGTACAGTTACCGGTAAAAAAAATTCCGGCCTGAGATACCTGGTCTCCGTCTCTTTTATCTGTTCTAATAAGGCATCCGTTAATATTCAGCCGGGTGCAATCCGATACCCTGATACCCTGATACAGATGGTCAATAACATGGCAAGAAGATACGGAGATCTCATTCCCGTCATATAACTCAATGGCACCCTGGTGTTCAACTCCCTGGATAATATTATCGCTCAGTATAACATTCTGCACTTTTTGCATAATTATTCCTCCTTTTGCAGCTAATTGCGGAGGAAAATAATCGTCGTTATGATCGAACACATTGGAACTGACAACCAGGTTCCGGCAGTTCTCTGCAACAATGTGTCTGTCATAACCTCTGACAAATGTATTTCCCGTTATGGTTATACCCCGGGTATTCTTAAGGTGTATATTAACGGTATGATTACTAATGTGATTACCTGTAATACTCAGCAGTCCGATTTTATTCATTGTATCATCACTCCCTGTGAACAAAATATTACGTCCTCCCGGAGTGGGTACAGCCTGTATAGTGTTCCCTGTAATCGATGCCTCCCTCAGGCTGCTGCCTTTTGCTGAAGTATCTATCCATATATCAGCACATATTCCGGCGCCTTCTTTACAGTTATACTCTATATCATTACCTGTTACCTGGAAATTTCTTATCTCACTTGCCTTTACCTTTATCCCGCTCTCCTTATTATAGCTGATATGACAATTATTGATATTCATCTGATGAATATTGACTGCATCCAGGTAAATACCAATTTTTGAACAATTATAAATATGTGAACTCTCTATCAGAACATTACGATTCCTGGATGTCAGGTGGATTCCGTAACGGACATCTCTTATTAACACTTTGCTTATAACAGGTTTTAAGGTAAAGGCGATCTCAAGACCATCGGCCTCCGGATGGGCGCCAGTGATCTCCAGTTCACTGACTATCGGCATTCGTTCATTCATCCACACATCAGCTATAACTGACGCAGGACTGGAAGTGCCTTTATGGGAACCTGTTATCCTGAACGCGGGACCGCTGCCTTCCATGATTATTGATGCAGTTCCTCCAACTCCCATTAATGCTGTTCTACCGGTCTTTTCAAAATCAATTTCGATGGTTTCGGTAATCCTGTATCTTCCCCGGGGAAAGATCACAACTCCGTCGTCAGCCTTTGTAACTGCCGAAATAATCGATTTGGTATCATCGCTTATTCCATCTCCTTTTGCTCCAAAATCTTTAACATTCACACCATAGGTAGCCAGGACTGCAGATAACAAAAAAAACAGTAATGCAATACATCTTTTGAAGTCATTCATAATTTATTTTGGTTTTATCAATTAGCTTTGGTTTTGGTTTCATCACAGTAATTCTCAGACTATCAAACACCTCCCTCGCAGTGGTTACACCTTCGCTAACCGGTTCGACCCTGTTCTCTCCGTTCTCCCATACTGACTGGGCAAAAAGGCCCGGGCTGTATTCGTTACCCTCAATAGCAGTTACTGTGTCATTAAAAAGCAATGCCGGTTGTCCGCAGGCATAAACATCTTCCTCAAAGGTTTCAAGGTTAATCTCAGGAAATTCCTCATTATAATCACCTGCCAGGTTCATCTCTATCCAGCACACCCAGGTTGTTCCCGGTTTAACCTCAACACGTACAGAAAAAAAATCATCTTTGGGAGTTGCCCCCGTAACGGCATTAAATTTATCATCAGCCACAACATTATGGGACTTATTCTCCCCTTTGAAAAGCTCGAACCATCTGGGTAATGCCACCGGTACATTGGCTTTCCCTTCCCAGTCGCCTGTGCTGACCCTCTTAGTTACAAACACAGTCTGAAGCTGTCCTGTTTTCAAATTTTCTATCCAGATGGCAAACTGGGGCGGCTCAGCATAAGTTGATAAGAAAATCAACTTTTCGTTCTGTTGAATATCAAACTGCAACAAGGTGCGACCCCTTATATTGATATACAAACCGGCAACTACCAATAAAATCAAAACTATAAACCCTGACAGTAATTTTATAGCTGCCTTAAGACTGATCCCTTTAATTACCCTAAACATTAATTACCGGCTCAGATATCAACTCCAAACTCCCTGGCGAGCTCTTCCCTGCCCTTAACATACTCCGGAAGGCTTTCGGTATGGTGCCCGCACTCATCATCCCATACTGACGGGGCTTCCACTCCCTGTGAGATTGAACCACAGATCATCGCAGAGCTGGGGATCCTCTCAATAATTCTCCTGTAAAGCTCTTGTGCGTTAATGACGTCTCCATAAGATAATTCCAGTTTATGAAGCACTCTTACATCCCTCAGCTGACTTGTCAGGCCTGCTCTGCCTTTTACATTGTAACAATGACCTGCTTTGTTCATGCTCGGGCACGGTGCACACATCATCCAGTCGGCTGCTTCAGCGATCTTAATCTTTGCCTCAGGATTTTTCAGTATGAACTGTATCATCTCCGGCAGGTTGTCTGTTTCAAATGGAGGACGATCACCCAGACCGTACTGGCAAATTGCACATAACAGGATGTGAGGCCTTACACCGATGGCTTTAGCTTTCATCATGGCATCAATGGATCTTTTCTTCTCTGATGTTCTCTCCTCTTTTGTTCGCGGAACAATAATTGCATTTTTTGCCTTCGCAAGGTCTGCTTCCGTAAAGTCAAGCTGGCTGTTCCAACCCGGTACAGCATAAAGCAGACTTATCTCCCTGCCTTTTTCATAAAATCCTGAATTAGCTTTCGGGCAGCCTTTACATGATTCAGAAGCCATATCCCCGCAGTCACATATACCTCTGACATTTTCTATACTGTCCCATATCCTGTGAAGTATTATCCTTGCAGGCAGCGTTATACCCGGGGGCAGGTCTGTCCTTTGCAGTATCTCCAGGTCTCTTTTCCTGTTAAATTCAAAACTCCCGTGCATATCTTCGGCCGGACCGGGATCCTGGTATGCAAAAATATCGCCTGCATTGCAAACCAGGGTAACCGGCCTGTCCGGATTTTGCCTGATAGCTTTTATCTTATCACTATCTGCCTCTATATTGTCTTCACCAATATTACAGATGGCACATAAAAGCTGATATGGCCTCATCACTATACTGTTTGTCAGGCCCTGATCCGGCACTTCCTTTGTACTTTTATCATCTGCTCCCATACATGAAGTTATCATGCTGCCTGCGCCCAGTGTCACTAAACCTCCGCAGGCAGAGTTAGAAATGAATCTCCGGCGGCTTATCTCTGCTATTTTCTTCTTCATATAATTAAAATTAATGGGTTGGGTATAAAAATTTATTAAATTGTTTTTCAATTAATTATTCTCAAATACAATAAGTGAATAGC
>CAZBWK010000002.1:0-76703 GCA_964495655.1 uncultured Prolixibacteraceae bacterium
TTAATCATATTTTTTTGTGTTATTTTTTGATTAAAAAAGAACATGCTCGTTTCATACTATTATTTTTTCAATTTATTAATCTGCAATTTTCGTATCAACTTTAGTACTCTGAATGAAATAGTCAACGGTATGGAACTCGCCAAAATAATATTTCACCTGGGTGTTAATTGTTTCATCATGGCTCGTTTCATATGATAAAAATAATAAATCAAATACAACCTTTTACTTTTTTAATTCAAGAGTTATAAAGTTTTTTTGAAAATAAACTATTTACTTAAAAACCTTTGTAATAACTTTTCTCCACTATCACCTGAAAATTCCCCTCCTCAAACTGACATGAAATAATCTTATATTTGTTCATCGTAATCCTTTTGCAAAACCTCAATTATCCAGTTAACTTTTCGACTCTTATGTGTTAATAATGGAATATGGTGATAAAATATGCTCCTAAAAGCACATTTTTGTACCAAATTTGGAATTTTTTGCATATTTTTTCCTATTTTGGTACAAAATTTACAAACTGAGGACGTTCAAATCAATTGAAGATGGCCAACCAAAAAAGAAATATCAGATATGAGGTTTTCATTGTTGAAGACAATACTCTTTATGCCCAGGTGCTTAAAAAGCAGCTGACAGAAAAAAATTATCAGGTAAGACTCTTTTACAACGGCCGTGATTGCATAAATGCATTAGATGATCACCAGCCGGATGTACTTACTCTTGACTATACACTCCCCGACATGACCGGGCACGAAGTTATGGAGGAGATTCAGAAAAAATCACCCCGGACCCATATAATAATAATATCTGCCCAGGAGAGTATAGATACAGCCATAGAGCTAATGAAGAACGGGGCTTATGATTATATCATGAAAGCTTCTGACACAAGGGAAAAGCTCACTAATATAATCAGTAATATTTATGCTTCTGACCAGCTGAAGCAGGAAAATCAGCGCCTGAAGGGAGCAATAAAAGACCGTTACAATTTCAGGAAACTTATCAAAGGTAACAGCAGGGAGGTAGACCAGGTATTTACTTTAATGGAGAAAGCTGCGCAAACTAATATTTCTGTATCGATCAGCGGCGAGACAGGAACCGGCAAAGAACTGGTAGCAAAAGGCATACACTACAATTCAAATAGAAGCAGCAAACCATTTGTCGCCGTCAATGTGTCTGCAATCCCCGAAACACTGATTGAAAGCGAGCTGTTCGGACATGAAAAAGGCGCTTTTACCAATGCTGAGTTCAGAAAGATTGGCAAATTTGAACAGGCAAATTCAGGAACACTTTTTCTCGATGAAATTGCAGACCTGAACCTTAACCTGCAGGCTAAACTGTTGCGGGTAATACAGGAGAGAGAACTTACCCGCCTTGGTGGCAATGAAATAATACCACTGGATGTCAGAATTCTGACTGCAACACATAAAAATCTGGCTAACCTGGTTGCCAATGGAAAATTCAGACAGGATCTCTATTACCGGCTTCTAGGCCTGCCAATTGAGGTGCCTCCGCTGCGGCACAGGGGAAAAGATATTATTTTACTTGCCAAACATTTTGTCAATGATTTTTGCAGGGAAAATGACATGCCGGCAAAAACAATTTCCGATGACACAAAGAAGATACTCTTTTCATATCATTTCCCGGGCAATATCAGAGAATTAAAAGCTATGATGGAATTGGCATGTGTTATGACCAACAGCGATATGATTAAACCGGTACACCTGAATATTAATGTTGAGGAAAATGTAAACCACCTGCTGGCCGATGAAAGAACCCTTGAAGAATATAACCATGAAATAGTAAAACATTTTTTAAATAAATATAACCATAATGTGCGCCTGGTTGCGTCAAAGCTTGATATCGGGAAATCTACGATTTACAGGATGTTGCAAAAAAAAGAGTTGTCCTTTAACTGATTTGTCACGGCTTAATCGGCAAGTAATTCCTCAAATGCATATCCGGTTAACATTTCGTGCCCTCCCGTAAAAATGGTTAACCTGATATTTTCACACTCCTTTATCAGGCAAACCTCCCTTCCCGAGATAGTCCCATATGATCCTAACGGCCTTCTGAACTCCAGAAGGTCCAGTTTTTCTTTATCAGTGACATAAAGAGAGGCATCCTGAATATTCAGGTCAGATAAAAGCTTATTGTAAAAGTTAATGGAATGTGTGATCGGAACACTTCCCTGAATCCCGTCATAGATGCCGGCATATATAAACAGTTTAGATCCTGAAAGCTTTTCGACAGGAGTTTCCCAATATATCGGGGACTTCTTACGGGTTTTCGATTCATTCAGTTCCTCGCCAGATCCGGTACAGTTTAAAATGTTATCCGAATATCTGTTTTTTCTTATGAGGCTCTCATTATACCAGGCAATCAGATCTGAAATAGAAGCCCAGGCTGAAAATTTATCTATTTCATGCTTTGACTTCATAAATGTACCAAGTGTTGCATAGCCCCCGCCACTGACCCCTATAACATATATCTTTGAACTGTCGGCATAACTATTTGATAATGCATAGCTTATTGCATCATCAATATCGCTTAATGCGAGCTCGCTGCAGCAGGCATCTTTACTATTATTAATCCCTCTGAAATCGGGATGAATGTAGTTTATATCCTTCTTTCTGCACAGATCAGCCAACTCATCCTTCTGACTGTAATCTCCGCTCCAGGTATGCAGGCTGACCACAAGGGGTTTCGGAACATCTGACTTAGCCGGATAAAAATAGGCTTTCTGGATTTGTCCGTCAACTGAAGAGCTAATGCTTACAAGCTTAAAATAAGCCTCCCACTCATTTTTGCCGGTATCGTCAAATTTAATATATTCCCGGTCTGATTCCTTATCCTGCTTCAGGCGGAGAATAATATTATCTTTATAATACAGGCCTGTCATGAAGCCCGAAAGCAGAAGTGAAAAATAAATTAAAAATTTCAATATGGTTTTCTTCATGGATGCAACTTAGTATGCTCTTAATGATCAAAAATCATTGTTTATTTAGTGTGATAAATATTTCTCCTTTTTTTTATGTTGGTAAATTTATCTCTTTTTGTTAACTTAGCAATAACATATAATCTGAAATAACCTTAAAACCATGGCAAGAAAACTTTTTGCACTGATATTTCTGTTATTCCCCCTGTTTACAAATGCACAGTTTTTCAAAATCTATCCCTATATGACTGCCGAGGCGGGCGAAAAAGAGCTGGTCTACTGGTTCAGCGCCATAGGATCTGAACATAAGTATTCTTTTTTTGGAGAATCTGTCGACAAACAAGGGTTAATGGCCCATTCGCTGGAGCTGGAATACGGATTAAGCAACAAATGGACCGCAGGACTCTACCTTGATTTTGAACAGCCTGCAGGACAAGACATTAAGTTTGTCAGAACTAAAGCATTAATGTTCCACGGCAGGTTTTGGGAAAAGGGTGAACGCCCTGTTGACCTGGGTTTATATGTTGAATATATACTGCCAAGAAAAAGTTATAAACACGGAGAACTAATTGAAATAAAATGGATCCTTGAAAAAGACTTTGGTTTTAATTCATTCGTATTGAACCCGACTTTTGAAAAAGTCATCAGCGGCACTGAAGCAGACGAAGGTGTCGAACTGGCCTTAAATGGAGGCTGGTATTACAGGAAAAGCCTGAAATTTCAACCGGGTATTGAATTTTATTCAAAATGGGGAGAACTTCAGGATCCTTCATCCCTGAATGAATCAAAAACATATATATTCCCGGCCATTGACATTATTTTCGGAACCCATGGCCGGATAACATTGCATACAGGTGCAGGATTTGGATTGACTGATCCCTCCGATAACTTTGTTTTCAAATCTATCTTATCAATAGGATTCTTTTAATTAACAACCTTTAAAATGCAAGTGATGCAAAAAATAATTATCTGCTCCATACTGATGCTAATATCCGGAACTATTTCATCACAGGAAAAAGCTATCCTCAAAGCACAGGCAAAAAATCAAAATAAACCCTATCACTATTTTGAAAACCCGCAGGTATGCGCCGGTTGCCATTGGGATAAATTTGACAGGTGGAATATCTCACAGCACTCAAAGGCATTTACCGGGGACTTTTTTCAAAAACAGTTTTATGACCTTGTATTACCTTCTGAATCTTTAGGCCCCGAGCTCAAAGATGTAAAGGATGGCTGCATAGGATGCCACTCTCCGGGTGCATTTCTGGCCGGAGAGATGATTCCGGAAAAGCCATCTGCAACAGATAATTACTGGAATAAAACGGACGGATATAAAACAGGAGCCGACAGAGGTATTTTTTGCGATTTCTGTCATACAATAAGCCATTTCCGTAATGAACCTCCTTTTAATCATGATTACATTTCTACCGCAACAGAGGCAGTTGATACCAAGTTCGGTGATCTTGAATTCCCCTGGTCGCCACACCATGAAACAGCCACTTCGGAAATATTTGAAGATCCTATGATGTGCTCATCTTGTCATAATGAACTCAATCCCTATAATGTCTGGGTCAAAGCAACCTTTACAGAATATGAAGAGAGTCCTTATCCATTCAGGGCAATAGTGTGCCAGACCTGCCACATGCCAACGATGGGAGGTAAACCGGCCAAAATGGGCATTACCCGTCCCCATAACTCAGACCACTGGCTCGGAGGAGGGTTCTCCGAATTTGTGGAAGGAGCAGCAACAGTTACAATAAACCTTGATAAGTCAGAATTTAAAAAGGGTGAAAATGTCAGTTTTACTGTTGATGTACAGGCAGTGGCAACAGGACATAAATTTCCAACCGGCTCAACAGAAGAACGTGATGTCTGGTTGCGACTGTCGCTGGTTGACAAAAACGGGAAAGAACTGCTGCACATTCCGGTACCACCTTGTCCGGACGACCCTTATGATAAATATTTTATCACCAGCAATGATGTGGTCGCTTATCCCTCTCACAGCACACTTTCACAACCAATTGCACGTGATGCTCTCCCCGAAGGCGACAGGATATATCATAGCGCATTCCTTGACAGCGAAGGAGAATTTACTTATGCACAGTGGCTGTGTACTCAGGAGATAGAAAACAGACTTGAACCGTTAAAAATAAGGACCGAAAAATACCAGTTTACAGTACCCGGCAATATAGCTGGTGTAGTTTATCTGCAGGCAAAATTAAATTACCGGAGAATGCCAGACTCCCTGGCTGACTTTTTTAGGATCGACCGCCGTCCAGTGATACAGGTGGCTAAAGAGGTTAGGAAAATCACTGTAAATTGATATTTAACATGTCAATCTGAGACTTAAGCTCTGCCTTCTCATAAAAATTATTATGCACATAATTAAGATATTTCAATATTTTAAATGCATTGAATTTTTGAAAAAACCGAATTTCGAAGGTTCTTAAGGTCGAACAATTTCTATTGAGATCATTTAATTCTTTCAGAAAGTCATCCTGAATTAAAAATTTTTGAAGTGACTCAGGCAGAACTCTGATATGATGAAAAAATTCATCCCCGGTAATCCGGAAAAGCTTATTCCTGATTACAAAAAATTGTCGCAAGTCAATGAATGCCCGAAAGTTATATGTCTTAGTAAGATCCTCCTCCCCGCACATCCACCTATTTAGTACCGGTCCTGTACCAAAAGGCACCCTGTCAGATAACCTGGCAGAAGGATGTACAGTTGTCTGGATTATCTCTCCTACATTCCCCAGCTGCACAAGATTCTGAAGGAAATAAAAATCTTCTCCTGCCTGCCGCCGGTTCATGCCCCCTCTCTTAACATATGCATCAGCCCTGACTGCAAATGCTGACCCGACTGTAAAGATAGGGAAAGGATAACCAGTGTAGCGGAGTGCATTCCTGTAATACATAATATATTGCTCATATAATAATATGCCCTGCAAATGCTTTCCCGTCAGGCCTTCGGTCTGATGTTTAAAGGATATAACAGCCCCGGCATCTGCCGGATGAAAAGTAAAATGTTCAACTACCGATGTCAGGTAATTACTTTCTACAATGGTATCAGCATCCAGAGATAGAATAATTCCCTGCGGCCTGCTTAACAAATTAAACCTTCTGACAGCATTGTCCATACCTCTCTTACGTGCAACTCCGGCTCCCGCCCACTTTGACGGGAACTCTACAGGGCCTGATGCAATAAAACGCAGTTCAGGCATGTTATTTTTTCTTATCCAGCCCTTGACTTCTGAAGCTGTTTTCTCATTAAAAAGCTTTACTTCTTCAGATGAAGCAGCTGAATGGTTTATCAATACGATAACCTCCGTAGAACATGCCGGAAGATCACATATAGTGAGAGATTCCAGTGTTTTTATAATATCAGGTTCCCTGAAACAGGGTATTACAACTATAACTCCTGTATCAGGATAAAGGGGCTCGTCAATCCATTCGGAATTATTACTTTTCTGCAAATATCGGTTTGCAAACATGCAATCCATTTTGCTGTTTATTTCTGTGCGGCTCCCTGAGCATACCTGGCATTTAAGGCCTGTAAAACCTCCTTCGTAATATTATGGGCTTCGTCACCTAATAATACTTCACCTCCGTTTAAAATATAGTCGTAGCCTTTAACTTTATTGTACTCCCTTAAATAATTGAGCAAACTGTCCAGAATTTGTTTATTATTGGCCTGCTGCATCTCAGCAAGCTTGCCTGAAAGTTCCTGGTCCAGTTTAACAATTTCCTGCTCCCTGCCTAATAATCGGTCACGCTCCTGAATGGCACGCTGCTCTGTCAGAAATCCGCCTCTCTGAAGCTTTTCCTGGAAAGCGGCAGCTTCTTTTTCAAAAGACTGACGCTTGTTTCCATACTCTGTATTGTATGCTTCCTGGCTTTTAGTAAACTCATCATGCAAGTCCTGGGCAAGGTCATAGTTTAATATCACTGAGTCTGCTTTTACATAAGCAATTTTAAGTGATTTAATATCCACAGAGGATCTGTTTGTCAAATCCTCACTGATCTCTTCAACAATTTTCCCTGTTCCGGTGAAATGCAAAATATACAACACCGCAACTGCAACTAAGGAAACAATACCAACAATTAAAGACGTTGACTTCATTATTAAACAATTTTTAAACTTCTATTTAATGCCGACAAATATAATTTATTCAATTCAAAGCAGCAGCCCAAACTTGCACTTTTTTTATACTGTTAAAATTCAAAAACTCAGATACCCTGGCTTAAATTAAACCTCCTTTCCCTGCTTAAAACACTTTGTAAATAAGCTCATCCGGAGGTCGTTTCGGAACATGATGTATCTCTTCTTTATCGCGCCAGTACTTAATATCCCCTCCCCGGGCTGTTTCCAAAACAACTTTTTCGGCCGGTTTGCCCAGCGCTATAATCCATAATATTTCCAGATTTTCAGGAAGATCAAAAATTCCAGCTACTCTCTTTCTGTTGACAGTACCAACAATGCATCCTCCAAAACCATCTTCGGCAGCGCCAAGCAGAATGCTTTGTATTGCAATACCATCATCACAATAGCAATCGTCTGCCAGCAATCTGTCAAGTAAAACTGCAATATAAGCAGAAGGCCTCTCCCCTTCTGCCGGACCAGCCCAGTCTGTAAGATATCCTGCCCAGCCCAGGTTAGGAAAAATCTTGTCATTCATTTGTTTGTCACTGCAAATCACATACTTCAATGGTTGCATATTCCTTCCGCTGGCAGAAAACCTGGCCAGTTCTGTCCATCTTGCCAGCTGCTCCTGTGTTACTGGTACTGAGGGGTCAAATCTCCTGTAACTGCGGTTTTTCATTATAAGATCACGGATCATAACTTCTTTGCTTTATTATTCTCAAAAATAATCAATCAATTTCATTATTAAAAAATAATCCCTATTTTTAAGCAAACGGAAAAAATGTACCTCTTAGGATTCGACATAGGGAGTTCTTCAATAAAAGTATCTCTTATAAATGCCGAAAATGGCATTTGTGAGGGTTCCTCCTTCTTTCCCGAAAAGGAGATGCCCATAACAGCCCGTAAGCCGGGATGGGCAGAGCAGGAACCGGAAATGTGGTGGAGCAATCTTAAATTTGCCCTGGCCGCTCTCCTGCAAAAAACTTCTGTTGATAAAGAAAAGATCATGGCAATTGGCATTTCCTACCAGATGCACGGACTGGTAATGACCGATAAAAACAGGAATGTGATCAGGCCCGCTATTATTTGGTGCGACAGCAGGGCAACAGTTACCGGCAATGAAGCATTTGAAAAAATAGGAAAAGAAAAATGCCTTGAATCTCTGCTCAATTCCCCTGGCAATTTTACTGCCTCCAAACTTAAGTGGGTGAAAGATAACGAAACCCACCTTTATGACATACTTGAGAAGGTAATGCTTCCCGGCGATTATATTGCCATGAAGCTTACAGGTGAGGTAAAAACCACAATCAGCGGCCTGTCAGAAGGAATAATGTGGGATTTCAAAAATAACCGGCCCGCTTCCGTAATATTTGACTATTTCGGTTTTCCTGAATCTATAATTCCTGAAATAGTCCCTGCCTTCTCTGTCCAGGGAGAACTGACAGCCAAAGCTGCAGCCGAACTTAACCTGAAGCCGCATACGAAAGTCAGCTATCGCGCTGGAGACCAGCCAAACAATGCATTTTCGCTTAATGTCCTGAATCCCGGAGAGATAGCTGCCACTGCCGGTACTTCGGGTGTTGTCTATGGCGTTAGTGAAGAGGTCAGGTATGATCCCCGGTCGAGGGTGAACACCTTTGCTCATGTTAACCACAGCTACGAAAAACCAAGGCTGGGAGTATTGCTTTGTATTAACGGCACAGGTATCCTGAATGCATGGTTGAAAAGAGTGGTAACAGAAAACATGACTTATGATGATATGAACCATTTGGCAGGATCGGTGCCGGCAGGATCGGAAGGCCTGTGTGTATTGCCTTTTGGAAACGGGGCAGAGAGGATACTGAACAACAGTGACAGAGGAGCGGTTTTCTCAGGGATCAATTTTAATATCCACACAAAGGGGCACCTTTTAAGAGCTGCCCAGGAGGGAATAGTCTTCTCATTTAAATACGGGATGGATATAATGAAGGAGACAGGTATATACCCATCGGTCATCAGGGCAGGCATGAGCAATATGTTTCTCAGTCCTCTGTTCAGCTCCACTCTGGCAGGCATATCAGGGGCAATGATTGAACTGTACAATACCGACGGATCTGTTGGTGCTGCAATGGGTGCAGGTATAGGATGCGGGTACTACTCTTCACCGGAAGATGCATTTTCAAACCTGAAAAAACTAAAAACGGTAGAACCCGATCATGCAAAATCGGAAGAGTACTTACAGGCATATGAAAAATGGAAAGCAATTCTAAAACTATATAACAATGGAAGTACTGACAGGAAATAAGGAGTATTTCCCGGGCATTAATCAAATTAAATATGAGGGCCCCGGGTCTGTTAATCCTCTGGCATTTAAATGGTATGATGAGAATAAAAAAGTAGCAGGCAAAACCATGAAGGAACATTTAAGATTTGCCGTGGCATACTGGCACTCATTCTGCGGAACAGGCGGAGACCCGTTCGGTCCGGGAACACATGTTTTCCCCTGGGATAAAAGTAACGACCCTATGGAGGCGGCGTTGGAACGACTGGATGCAGCTTTCGAGTTTATCACAAAAATGAAAATCCCTTTTTATTGCTTCCATGATGTGGACCTTGTCGGCAACGGATCTGTTTTTGAAATAGAAAAAAGGCTTGAAAAAATTGTAGCCAATATAAAAGAAAAACAAAAAGCATCCGGAGTAAAACTTCTTTGGGGAACAGCTAATATTTTTTCTGATCCACGATATATGAACGGGGCTGCCACCAATCCCGACTTTAATGTAATCACCAATGCTGCAGTCCAGGTAAAAAATGCAATGGACGTAACAATAGAACTTGGTGGTGAACATTATCTTTTCTGGGGAGGCAGGGAAGGTTATATGAGCCTTCATAATACTGATACTAAAAGAGAGGTGGAACATCTTGCACGCTTCCTGGAAATGGCAAAAAATTATGGCCGGAAAAAAGGATTTAATAAACCTTTCCTGATAGAGCCGAAACCAATGGAACCGACTAAACACCAATATGATTATGATGCACAGACAGTAATCGGCTTTTTAAGGCATTTCGGTTTGGATAAAGATTTCAGGCTTAATATAGAGGTAAACCACTCCACCCTGGCAGGCCATACATTTGCCCATGATCTTAGAATGGCTTCGGATGCAGGACTCCTTGGATCAATAGACGCAAATAAAGGGGACTACCAAAACGGCTGGGATACTGATGAATTTCCCACCAATATCTATGAAGTTACCGAAGCTATGCTTGAGATCATTCAGGCCGGTGGCTTCAAAACCGGCGGAATAAATTTTGATGCAAAAACACGCAGAAATTCCACTGACCCTGAAGATCTGTTTATAGCTCACATTTCCGGCATGGATGTTTTTGCCCGTGCATTGATTGTGGCAGATAAGATTTTAAATGATTCTGTCTATCCTGAACTGCGTAAAAAAAGATATGCCTCCTTTGACAACGGCAATGGAAAAGAGTTTGAAGAGGGAAAACTGTCTATTGAACAGCTCTGCGAAATTGCCCGTCAAAATGGAGAACCTGCTGTTATTAGCGGCAAACAGGAGTTAATGGAACAAATTATAAACTGGTTTATTTAACCCTCAGCAAATCTTTTAGATATCACTTTCCAATCGATGATTTTCCAGAAATCTTCGATATATGCAGGCCGTGCATTCTGCTTGTCTAAATAGTAGGCATGTTCCCAGACATCACAGGTCAGCATAGGCTGTTTTCCATCTCTTAACGGATTGCCGGCATTAGAGGATTGTATAATTTCCAGCTTGCCGCTAACACTCTTAACCAGCCATGCCCATCCTGAACCAAAAAGAGTGGCAGCTGCTTTCGAAAACTCCCTGAGAAAATTATCAAAAGAACCGAAATCACTATCAATTGCTGCTTTTAATTTATCTTTCGGCTCTTTGCAACCATCTATGCTGAACTGCTCAAAATAGAAGGTGTGGTTCCAGACCTGCGCCCCATTATTAAATATGGCGCCGTCGGCTTTTAAGATTATCTCTTCAAGACTATGATCTTTAAATGGAGTTCCTTCTGCCAGATTGTTAAGGTTGGTTACATATGCCTGGTGGTGCTTTCCATAGTGAAACTCAATAGTCTTTTCACTGATATAGGGCTCCAGCGCATTCTTCTCATAAGGTAATTCAGGTAATTCAAAGGACATAATTCGTGCTTTTTAATATTTGATTTTTATATAAAATTAAGATATTTTCCCATAAAAAAAAATGCAAAAAAGGGCGGACAATAAAATGAAAAGTTCGTTTCTTTATTCTGACAAAAAAAATCTGATAACCAATAAATGAAACAATATGAATAGAAAAAATTTAAATTCCTGTAATTTAGTTATTTACAATCAAAAAGGAAAGACAAAAAATTATAGGTGCATCAAATTCTCACCTGCCGGTCTCCTTGTCATTGCCCTTTTTTTATCCTTCGCATTTTATCCTTTAAATATATACGGACAGAATAAAATCACATCTCCGGAAGAATTTTTCGGATTTCAAATGGGAACAGATAAAAAGCTTGCCAGATGGGATAAAATTACAGACTATTTTTATCTGCTGGAAAAACAATCAGATAAACTTAAGGTGATGGATTTAGGCCCCTCATCAGAAGGCCATCCTTTTCTGGCCCTGATAATATCTTCACCAGAAAATCTTGCCAACCTCGACAGGTTGCAATATATAAACAAACGAATCAATGATCCGGTAAATCTTTCAGAAGACTCCTTAAATATTTATATTGAAGAGGGCAAGGCGGTCATTACACAATCAATGAGCCTCCATGCCAGCGAGGTGGGTGGCACTCAGATGAGTCCTGAACTGGCCTGGGAACTTCTGACCTTCAATACCGAAGAGTGCCGGCGAATTCTCGACAATGTCCTGTTTTTTATGATCCCCTGTTTCAATCCTGACGGCCAGGTGATGATAACTGACTGGTATAATGAAACCCTGGGCACTGAATATGAGGGAGGGATGATGCCGTGGCTCTACCACAAATATTGCGGACATGACAATAACCGTGACGGGGATTATTTAAATCTTATCGAATCCCGTCACACTGCAAAACTAATGTATATCGACTGGCAACCCCAGGCATATATAGACCACCATCATATGGGATCCTACGGCGCCCGTTTTTATGTGCCCCCATATTGCGATCCCATCAGGCCTTATGCTGATCCGTTAGTTTGGAGAGAACTGAGCTGGTATGGAGCCCACATTGCCTATAAGCTTGAAGAAGAAGGATTTGAAGGAGTTCTTAATGCCGCACAATTCAGCGGATGGGGCCATTTCGGATGGCACTGGATTACTATCTTTCACAATATTGCAGGTATGCTAACAGAATCAGCGACCGTTAATTACGCTTCTCCAGTTTATATCCACCCCGAACAGCTTACTGCAAACACCAGAATGTTCCCTGAATATGAAGCACAAACAACTTTCCCGAATCCCTGGCCGGGCGGTTGGTGGAGGTTACGAGACATAGTGGAGCAACAAAAATCCTCAGCATGGTCTCTGCTTGACCTGGCTGCAAAGAATAAGAACACAGTACTTAAAACTGCTTTTATTAAAGCAGATAATCAGATAAAAAGAGGTATTGAGGGTGAGATAAAATCACTGGTTATACCGGCGGAGCAACATGATAAACTTACTGCCGTAAAAATGATTAATATACTTTTGCAATCCGGGATAAAAATCCAAAAAGCTGAAGATGATTTCATTGCCTGCAATAAACATTACTCCAAAGGCTCATATATCATCTCCATGGCACAACCTAAAACAGGCCTGATAAAAAATCTCCTGACCGAAACTCATTACCTTGATAACTACTGGACAAGAAATAATGAAGGCGCACCATTAAGGCCTTATGACCTGGCAACTCATACAATGTCTGAATTTATGGGAGTCAGGGTGGATGAATTATCTTCTGACCCTGAAGGCAATGTCACCCTCCTGAAAGAGAATGACCCGGTAAGAGGTATTGTGCAAAAAGGTTCTGCAGGTTATTGGTTTAGCTGCAATGAAAATGCAGCCTTCAAAGCCTTGAATTTATTACTTAATGAAAAAATTACAGTGAAAAGATGCCACCCGGGCACGGGGAATCCAGGTACAGGCGATTTTCTGATTGAAAAGGTTTCTGATAACCTATTAAGAAAAGTAGCAGATGAAACCGGAGTCAATTTTTATGCACTTCAAAAAATTGACAAAGATAATGTATATGAGCTAAAGTCCGCAAGGATAGGCCTATTCCAAAGATATTACGGCGGGAATATGGATGAAGGATGGACCAGGCTATGCCTTGAAAATTTTAATTTCGGCTATAATACTTTGAGAAGCGAAGAGATCAGGGAAGGAAACCTGATCAATAAATATGATGTAATAGTTATACCGGATGATTCAAAAGAACATATTACAGGAGACTACAGTAACAGCAGAACAGATCCGGAAGATTATCCCGAAAAGTACAGAAGCGGAATTGGAGATGAAGGGGTTAAAGCCTTAAAGGAATTCGTCAGCCAGGGAGGAACACTCACTGTTTTTGGTAATTCATATGAATTCGCCGTTGAAGCTTTTAACCTTAAAATCAGAAATGTGACAAAAGGATTAAGTTCCACCGATCATTTTTGTCCGGGATCTACCTTAAAAGCAGAATTTAATAATTCACACCCTTTAGGTTATGGTATGCCTGACGAAGGACTGATCCTTAATATTTACAGTCCTGCTTTTGCTGTAACACCTGGCAGACATAATGACCAATACACAACAATCGTAAGATATAAAGATAAAAATTTGCTCAGAAGCGGCTGGCTTCTGGGCGAAGAAAAAATTACAGGTAAATCGGCAATGCTTACAGCATCATATGGAGAAGGAGAGATCGTTCTCATCGGATTCCGGGTTCAGAACAGAAATCAGACCGACGGAACTTTTAAACTATTGTTTAACACAATTATAAAAGATTAACATGAAAAGCAACAAAAACAAAAAAATTATTCCCGTCCTGCTGACAGCAATAACCATTGCTGTTGCAATTTTTCCCGGATGTATAAAAAATAAAGACTTTGACATGCAGGTGGAGGGACTTCTTTACCTGGACAATTCCCCGGTAAGAATATATGTTAAAGATGGCAAGATTGCAGAAATAAAGAAAATCGGCAGGCTGTCTGATCCTTCTGAAAAGTTAATAATCGCCCCGGGATTAATAGATAACCAGGTAAACGGTTACAAAGGATATTCATTTGTCAATATTGGAAGGGATCTGACTCCCGAAGGTATTCATACTATAACAAAGGCATTTTGGGAAGCGGGTGTTACAAGTTATATGCCCACTCTTACAACCAACGATCACCAAATTTTCCTGAAAAACTTTAAACTTCTTGCACAGGCAAAGAATGACCCTGAGAATATGGGATCAATTCCGGGATTTCATCTTGAAGGCCCTTATATCTCACCCACAGACGGTTACAGGGGCGCCCATCCGTTGATACATGTCCGGGATCCTGACTGGGATGAATTCATGGAGCTTTATAATGCTTCGGAAAAAAACATCCTGCAGGTCACCCTGGCCCCGGAAGCAAAAGGCGCAATGGAATTTATCAGCAAATGCAGGGAATTGGGAATAGTAGTCGGATTGGGTCACCATAACGGATCAGCTGCACAAATCGAAGAAGCGGCAGACAGGGGTGCGGCAATATGCACCCACCTCGGAAACGGCATGGCCAATACTATTAACCGCCATATCAATCCACTATGGCCCCAGCTCGCCGAAGACCGGTTAAGCATAAGTATCATATGTGACGGCTATCACCTTCAGCCTGAACAGATAAAAGTATTTTATAACACCAAGGGAACTGATAATGTAATAGTTACTTCAGATGTCAGCCCCCTGGGAGGGCTGACCCCGGGTTACTACCTCAATGCAATCGGTGATACCCTGGAACTAAAGGCAGAAGGTGTTGTTGTTTATCCTAAGCAAAATGTTCTGAGCGGCTCCGGAAAATTACAGCCACAAATGATAGGACATGTTATGAAGGTCACAGGATGTGACCTGGCAAAAGCAATCCAAATGACCAGCACTAACGCCGCCAAATTATATGGCCTTAACGACAGGGGTGAGATAAAACCGGGACTGAGAGCCGACCTGATATTGTTTACAATGGATGATTATCAGTTTGACCTGAAAAAGACTATAGTGGCAGGCAGGACTGTATATGAATCAAAAAAACAGTGATCATTCAACTCTCAGTTCGGTGATTAGATTTCTGTTTCGCAGGTAATGCCAGCTCAGCCAGGCAATCCAGACAATCCCGTTAGTGAGAATTAACGCGACGACCAAAGCCACAGTTCCGACAGAGGCATCGCTGTTATCTGACAGAAATGCGGGAAGTGTGGCTGCCACTGCTGTTATAAAACCAGTTAACACACCTGCTAAAAGAAGTATCATATATTCTTTCAACAGCAGACTGAAAAGCTGATCTGTCTTAAATCCCAAAGCCTGCATCAATGCAAGTTCGCGACGGCGTTCCATAATAGTTCGTGCAAGAATGACTGCAAGGCCGAATGTCCCGATCATCATACCTAAAGCGCCAAGGGCAAGAAATATGCTCAAATAGGTGTTGGTAACAGAATAAAATTCAACAAGCCTCTTTGCCGTGCTTTCCATCTCCCAGCCGTAATCGCGATAGACAGAAGATAATTCTTCCCTGATCTGTTCTTCCCTTTCCGCGTCGCCATCAATCAAAAAAATGCCGGAACCACTGGAAGAGGGATAGTTCCTTAAAAAATTATCATTGGAAATGATTACATATCCCTGGAATACTGACGGTTTTGTTCCTGCAATAAGCCTTAACCGGAGAGTGTCACCTTTTTCATTCTGATATAGCAGATAGTCGCCTGTCTTTTTCCCCAACCCCCACTGTATAACTGTCTGGTCGGCAATAGCCGGCACATAGCCGTCCTCCGGCGTCATGTCAAGTTCTTTCCAGAGATCATCGGTATCCACTCCTTTCATCCGGGTTGCAAATGAGAACCGCCCTGACAAATCACCGGGATTAACCCCGAGGATAGCCGGTTGTTCTATGCGGTTAAGATTCAGGCAGCTTGCATCATCGCCGTCTGCCTTCCGGAACTGCACCGCCCTGAAATCTTCAGTTATTCCCTCTTCTGCCCTTTTATCCGGAGAGTTAAGATCATACAAGACCGGCATAGTAGTTTCTGCGAAAAAAAGAAATCCTCCTGTTCCGCTTTTTTTATCCTGTGCATTGGCCAACAGGTCAAGTTTGTACGAACCTGTTGACACTACTATGAATGTTCCCAGGGCAAATAATATGATTACTGTCAATGACCTGCCCCTGTTTCTTGTCAGATTCAGACGGGCAAGTTTATTCAGACTGATTGGAACTGACTGGCGCAGACCGGTTCCGGTAATTAATTTACGATATAAAAGCAACAAACCTGACAACAGCAATGCCCCGGAGATAAAAAACTGCAGAGGACTGAGTCCCTCCGGCCTTATAAACTGCCTTATAATCAAAACCAAAGGTATTCCGGTGAGCAGCCACATCAATCCGTCTGGCACCTGCCTCCGGATTTTCTTCATCTCTGTATCTGTCCGCTTCTGCAGATCTGCAGTTTTGCGTCTCTGATATCTGATTAACGAAACTGCTATTGCGGTCACAGAGACGATAAGACTGATCAAAAATCCTGTGACAAGTGTCATAGGTACAATGTTGATCAGCAATACATTAGTACGTACAATCTCAAACCAAAGGGTATTCAAAATACGGAATACTCCCCATGTATATATTAAAGACAACAGCAGTCCGGCGACACCTCCTGCCACTGCCACAACAAAACCCTCCATGATAAAGATTCCCCGTACCTGGTTATCTTTGAATCCCAGCGCAGTGAGAACACCAACCTCTCCTGAGCGTGTTTCGAGGTTAAGACGGAAAAGCAGTGCTGTTAAAATTATTGATGCAGCAAGTATAAAAAAACTCAGTCCCAGAAAGAGGCCGCTGAAATCGGTCCCGCTTTGTGAGGCTTCAATACCCTGCTTTCGAACTGGCTCAATGGCCATTCCCAAATCTCCCGGCCGGATATTTTCTGCAAAAACGGAATTTAATTTTTCGATATTGAATCCTGATGAAGGGAACCTGACCGCTGTATATATTCCGAACCGGTTCTCCCACATCGAAAGTGCTTTGTTGAGTGATATATATGCTTTTGGCGCTCCCCTCCACCTGTTCCAGTAATCTTCATCCTTATCACGGATAGCATCCAGGTTAATGGGCACTCCCGCCTCCCATTCGCGGCAATGACCTGCATCTGAAAGACCGGGAATCCATGGCATACGGGTTGAATCAGCCCAGTCAGCCGACATGGGAACTACCTCCCTGACAGTAAATTCAGCATCCTTTTCCGTAAGCTGCCGCAACGGCCCTATCTCAAAATATTTCAATACCAGCTTATCCCCGGGAACGGCGCCCAGATCATCGGCAGTCCACCTGGTCAGAATTATTTCATCTTCCGCAAGCCACTCCCCGTCAACTGATGAAACAAAAGAGTAAGGCACTACATGCCGTTCTTCATAATTATTGACATTTGCTCCATCCCCTGTTAAGGCAATGCTGTTAACAAAATAGGTTATCAAAGGTTTCGCATCTGAAAGCTGCCCGAGCGTGCGGGATATAACAGGCTCCATAAAAACCCTCTCTGTGGATATCTCTGTCTCCCCGGACACCTCAATCTGCTTAATTCTCAGTCCGGCATCTGCAGGAGTCAGACACCTGGAGACGGTTCGCCTGATATCTTCATTGTCCAGGCCGCTGATCACCAACAGATTGTTAGCCCTTCCTTTAAAATTCATTAACCTGTTAAGCCGGCTGCCGGAGATAAAGATATTATACGGGGCGCTTTGTGAAGTTTTAAGGCTAAACCTGCCCATATCTTCTTTCCCTGCAATCTTTTTAACTTCTGCTCTCAGTGAAACGCTGGTTTCTTCTGCTGAAACAAATGGAGCATTCAGCGGCATCAGGCTGGCTTTTTTTATCCTTAGAAGCAAATTATCTCCCTCTGCCACATCAAGCTTGTCCGCCAGATTTTCACTTATAATAATTTCATTACCGGTAAGCGCTGAATAGATATCTGTTTGGGCAATCTTAACAAAGCTGCTGTCTACCCCAACTACCTGAACCCGGTTTAAACGCCGCCGGCCTCCATCTGCTATCGCGACACCTTCAAGCAAAAGGACAGGGGAAGCGACAATTTGGGGATTATCAGCCTCTATTTCCGCAGCAATTTCATGCCGGAAGTATCTCTCCCCTGATGCAACCAGGTTGGTGGTTGATCCCAACCGGTAAAATGTCGCCTGCTCAAGGCTGTAACGTACCGAATCGCCAATGATCAAAGAACCGGTCATTACCATTGTGCTGACAGCCACTCCTGACGCAACGAGGAGGTTAGCCCGCAGGTAATGAAAAAATGATTTTAATATATAGGTTATCTTCGTCATTGTATAGTCAACTGACCGGTTATTATCGGACTAATACACCATTTTTAAGGACATATCCTGTATCCATTCTCTCTGCCAGGGAGACAGAATGGGTGACAGCTATAAGAGTAACTCCCTCTTCACTGCTAAGATTTACCAGCAACTCTGTCAATGCCAGTGCATTCTCCTCATCGAGGGCCCCGGTGGGCTCATCAGCCAGCAGTAGTTTAGGTTTATTGATAAGCGCCCTCACTACTGCAGTCCGCTGACATTCACCTCCCGATAACCGGGAAGGTTTCTGCTTCCTCTGCTCCCAAATACCAACTTTATGAATCAGATGTTCTGCCCACTCTTTTTGAACCGCCGATATCCTTCCCTCTTCAGGTAGTGCAGGTAAAAGCACATTTTCCATAAGAGTCAGTTGAGGTAAAAGGTAATGCATTTGGAAAATAAAGCCAAGGTGTTTATTCCGGAATGTGGCAAGCCGGGTTTTTGAAAATCCGGTTATATCACTGCCGTCAAAAAGTATATTGCCCTTTTCCGGCAAGTCAAGCGTCCCCATAAGGTTCAGAAGAGTCGTTTTGCCTGATCCGCTCGGTCCTGTCACTGCAATCTTTTCTCCCCTCTCAACCTCCAGATTCAGACCGTTCAGGACCTGGCGGTAGCTGTGAGTTCCGGGCACTCCGTAACCTTTTACTATATTTTGAAGTTTAAGAAGCATGAATTCTCAGGTTTATCTATGTTGCTAAAATATTGTTATAACAGTTTATTACTTTGCGAGTGACTCATACAGGTCAATTATACCTGCAGCCTGTTTGTCAATGTTAAATTTTTCCATGGTGCCGTCATATCCCGAATAACTCAGAAGTTCAAGCCTTTCAGGGTCAGATAACACCACAGCCCATGTTTCACTGAGCTTCTCAGGAGTATTTGGTTCATAGATTACGCCTCCGCCCGACAGGGTTACGATCTCCGGGAATGCCCCAAGTGCAGGCTGCACAACCGGTACTCCCGACACCATCGATTCAATCAGGTAGATGCCAAAAGCTTCACCTGCCCTTACGGGAACAGAGACCAGGGCTACCTTTGCAAAAAAATCGTGTATTGCATCATCCTCAAATTCGGTAAGTATTTCAAACTTATCTGCCAGTCCGTTTTCCTTTATCTTCCTTACCTGCTCTTTTACAAATTTTGCATCATCACCAGTATATCCGCCTGTGGCAATTAATTTGACATCATCAAAGCCGGGGTTCTCTTTTAATTTGATAAATGCATCAACTACAATATCAAAGCCGTTATCATAACACATACGCGAGACATACCCTACATTACGTGGTTTTTGACCAGCAGGTGTAAAAATATAATCTTCATGATCCACTCCCAGATGAAAAGTATGAAGTCCGGAGGAAGGAAGGCCCATCTTCTCCTTCATAATCCGGGCATAAAAATCACTCACTGCCACCAGGGCATCCACATCTTCAGCCCGTTTTTGCATTATTCCCCATATCTTATCCCTGAAGGCAGGTTGCATAACATCAACCCAGACATCCTCATCCTGAAGTGAACAGACCACCGGCACTCCCACTTCCTCCTTTAATCTTTTGGCCAGTCCCAGAAGCAGTGCATTTGAAAGATGTATGATATCAGGTTTACAGTTACCTGCAATCCACGAAACCAAATGTTCAAGCTCCTCCTTTTGTGCTCCCTGTTCGCCAAGCAACATCGAAACAGTCATATCTTCCAGTCCTTTGGCACGGGTGGAACCTGCCATTGATGCTGCCATTTTCATCATTGGCTTAGAGTTCAGAATTTTATCAAACCACATTGGGGCTCTTCTGAAAACAGGGTATACCTGTTTGAGATATGTACTGATTGCACCGTAAAAAATCGGAATATCTGCAATGTCATGCTCATCGGAAAAAAGTGGCAGGTACATAGGAATTTTTGTCACCCTGTGCCCCAGCTTGCGTATAGCATTAAAATATTTACTGTCGCGCAGGCAGTTGCCACAATAAAAACTACCTCCCGAGCCTGGTATTATCTGAATAATATTCATATCATCAATCTAAATTTCAAAGGAGCCGGCTGGCTATTTCCCCGGTTTTATTTCTCTCAGGCTGCCGTTAATCACTTTTTACCAAAACAATATACATTCCCGTCGGAAGCCCCCACATAAATACGGCCTCCTGCAACTGCGGGATTACTGACTATCTGACTTCCGGTCTCATAGCTCCATATTACCTCCCCGTCAGAAAGATCAAGCAACGCAATGTCTCCGCGCATGTTGGCAACAACTACTTTGGTGCCGGCCACTACCGGTGAAGCTTCCACCCTGTTTCCGGTGTTATATTCCCAAAGTTTCTCACCGCTGCTTTTATCAAAGCAGTAAAGAAATTTATTATGATTAGCTGTAAGTAATCTGTTGCCGGCAATGGCAGGTGAAGCGATGAATGGCAAATTTGTTTTTTCATCTTTCCATTCCCATATTGTGGCCTCCTTAATTATATCAACCTGAAAAAAACGTCCGTCGTAGTCTCCGAGATATGCCTTACCCTTTTCAACTGCAGGAGAGCCGGGCACATAATTCGCCACATCTATCTTTTTGTCGGCTTTCCCTGTTTCTGCATCTACTACATGGAGAAAGCCGTCACAACCACCAAAAAATATTTTGCCGTCAAGGATTGCTGCCGCTCCGTTAATAAAATTATCTGATTCATATTTCCATTTTACCTGCCCGCTTGCCGCATCTACACAATGCAGGTAATAATCATAGCTCCCGGCATATATATATGTGACTCCGTCTTTCTCCCACCAGTTAGGTGAACCAATAATTTGATTATCAGTATCATACTCCCACTTTTTTTCGCCGGTGGCAAGGTCCGTGGCGAACAAAGTCCCGTCAAGATTACCAAAGTACACACTGTTATCATGTATGAGTGCAGGAGCTTCAATGGCATTCTCAGTCTTGAACTTCCACTCTATTTTTCCTTCCCTGTTAAAGCAATACATTATACCGTCAGTTGATCCTATAACCACCAAACCTTTGTCAACCACAGGAGCAGCTTTAATATTATCACCTGTCTGAAAGGTCCATATCAGCTCAGGGTTGGCGGGTAACTCAGACGGCGAATTACCTGTCAGTTGCCGGTCACCACGAAAAATTGGCCATGTATCGGCAGACTGTCCTGATAACTCAACAGAAAGCAGGAATACAAAAAATATATTTATTAATAATTTCATCTCATATAATTGTTAATTTTTTCGGCATTTACCTCATTATTAGTGTCTGTTTTAACGGTATTCGATAGAATTCGCAAGCTCATTTCGATGGAACTCGTCATTTATAATGTTTCTCCTGTGTGTAAGATAGTACATGACTCGTTTCATCATGATATTACCAGATAGAACAAACTAACTTATAAAGAGTTTAATCACCAGTTCATTTCTTACTACATACAACTTTCGCCTGACGGCAATGCCAACAAATGGTATCACTCATAACAATTAAGATGCTTTCAGAGCAATAGCTCCCGTTGGACATCCACCGGCTACCATTTTCGCTGTTTCAGTCAGTGCATTCTGTATCTCTTCATTAAAAGGCACTCCTATCTCAACATCAAATCCTCTGCCAATGTATGTAAATCCAAATTTTTCTCCATATTTTTCGGTCAGACGGACACAAATACCGCATCTTATACATTTATTGGGCTCATATATTAATGTTGGGTGGGTATTCAGTTTTGTTATTTTTTTTCTTTCGTTGGTCTTGTATCGCCGCTGATCTGCGTTATGGCGGTCTGCATAAACTCTCAGTTTGCAGTTATCCACTGCCCTGCAATCACAGTGAAGACATCTTTCGGCTTCTGTAACTGCCTCTGCCGCCGGGAAACTGCTCTTTGCGCCGTTGGAGGGATATACTCTTTTATTTGTTACAGATTCTTTCAGGTATTCGGCGAATTCGCTGCTTAAGAGCTTTCCAAAACGGGAGTTAAAAATAGAGGGCTCTCCTTTTAACGGCTCTTTATTGAGGTACTGCCACACTGAAAAAGCCACCTCTTTACCCTGTCCGGCTGAACGTACAGCCAGCTTTGATGAACGAAGTGCATTCCCTACAGCAAATATATTGCTTTCGGGAGTTTGATAAGTGTTCTTGGCAGCTAAAATTCCCTGAGGCGTGGTTTTCAATCCAAAGGTCTCTGACTCTTCAGTAACTGTGCCGGCAGCAATGATAATAACACTGTAACTATTTTTCATCTCACTGAAAAGGGCAGTGTCAATTTTTTTACCTCCAATAAATTCGACGCCTGTATTAAGAATAGCTTCAATCTCCCTGTCAAGCACATCAAGTGGAAGTATCCCGCGGCTGATATCGGTACGCAGTTTACCTCCGGCTTTTTGTCCGGAATCAAACAGGGTTACCTGTATCCCTCTCAGTTGCATATAATATGCAGCTGCCAGTCCGGCCGGACCGGCTCCTATAACTGCGGCGCTAAATCCGGTCTTATCTGCTTTGGGCAACACAGGTTCACTGCCCTCATCACCCGCGAAGCGCTTAAGCAGGCAGACAGATACCGGTTCATCTATTGTTTTCCTGTGACAGGCCCCTTCGCACGGGGCCGGGCAAATTCTGCCCAGTACTGAGGGCAAGGCAATATCTTTCTTAACAATCTTAAGGGCTTCATCGAAGTTACCGGCAGCAATTAACCGGTTCATCACGGGAATATTCATGTGGGCAGGACAAGCTATCCGGCAGGGCGCCTCACAATCGCCCACATGTTCACTGAGTAACAGCTCAAGCGCCATTTGCCGGGCTTCAAAAATCTCTTCGTCATCAGTGGTAATATCCATTCCTTCAGTTACAGAAACCGAACATGACGGAAACAGCCTTCCGTTTTTATTATCCTTTACAAGGCAAAGCATACATGAAGTAAAATGATCCAGATCATCGTGCCAGCACAAATTGGGAATATCAAAACCCAGTTTTTGGGCAGCTTTCATTACAGGCACTCCGTCTTCTGAAATTATCTCTTTGTTATTTATTCTTAATTTTACCATATATTCTGTAAATGATACCATTACGCCTGCTCATTAATATCCGGCGAGATCGGCATCTGCTGTTTATTTTTTCCCTATTTCACATCAATAGCATCCACCGGACAAACCGCCCTGCAGGAATCACATTTAATGCATAGTTCAGTATCTATAGTGTGTTTCTCGTGCGGTGTAAATGGTATGGCATCTGCCGGGCACTTTTGAGCACACAGGGTACAACCAATACAATTATCATTTACCGAGTATGTTATCATTTCTGTACATTTCCCGGTGGGACACTTTCCGTTAATATGAGCTTCATACTCATGACGGAAATATCTCAGTGTGCTCAGCACAGGATTTGGCGCAGTTTTTCCCAGTCCGCACAAACTACCTTTTTTAGTCCATGCCGCTATTCTTTCCAACTCATCTATATCGCCCGGCTTACCCTTACCCTTTGTTATTTTCTCAAGAATATCAAGCATTCTTTTTGTACCTATACGGCAGAAGGTGCATTTTCCGCAGGACTCATCCTGTGTGAATGACAAAAAATAGCGGGCTATGTCAACCATACAGTCAGTATCATCAAGAACCACCAATCCTCCCGAGCCCATCATTGCACCCATTTCATTAAGAGACTCATAGTTAATCGGAATATCTGCGTATTCAGCCGGAATACAGCCTCCCGAAGGCCCCCCAATCTGAACAGCCTTGAATTTCCGGCCGTTTGCAATTCCTCCTCCTATCTCCTCAACTACCTGCCTGACAGTAACTCCCATTGGCACTTCTATCAATCCTCCGCGTGCTACTTTCCCCGCCAGGGCAAAAACCTTAGTTCCTGTATTATTTTCTGTGCCTATATTTTTAAATTTCTCAGAACCTTCGCGAAGTATATAAGAGACCTGGGCAAATGTTTCGGTGTTATTTACCAGGGTCGGGAAACCCCATAAACCCTGTTTAGCCGGAAATGGAGGCCTCATCCTGGGAAATCCCCGTTTACCTTCCACAGAAGCAATGAGTGCTGTCTCCTCACCACATACAAATGCACCTGCACCCTCGTAAACAGAGAGATTGAGGTCAAAGCCGGACCCCAGGATATTCTCTCCGAGCAATTTGTTTTCCCTGCATATATCAAGAGCCTGACTTATCCTTTGAACAGCCAGTGGATATTCAGCTCTGATATATAGGAATCCTCTGTTTATGCCCACTGCATAAGCAGCTATTATGATGCCTTCAATAACCCTGTAAGGATACGACTCAAGTAACATACGGTCCATGAATGCACCCGGGTCTCCCTCATCTCCATTGCAAATAAGATATTTCTGATCACTTTCCTCATTTTTTACAAATTCCCATTTGATGCCTGTCGGGAATCCTGCTCCCCCTCTTCCTCTGATCCCGCTGTTCTTAACCTCTTCGATAACATCATCAGGAGACATTGTGTTAAATATCTTTTTCAATGCTGAAAAGCCTCCCCTGCTTGTATAATCATCAATATCAACAGGATTGATCATTCCCCTGTACTCAGTTGCCAGAGGAAGCTGTTTCCCTAAAAAAGAGGCTACCGGCTTTTCCCGCATGCTGATCTCATATCTTTCAACGCCATCCCAGTTTCGGTCTGTCTGAATATCCTCAACCAGGCTGAATAGTCTAGCTTTCAATTTTGAAAATATTCCGGGAGGAGAAAAATGACTTTCTATAATATTTTTTACATCCTCGGGTTTCACCCGTGCATATAATGTTGATTCCCCCTCATTGGGAACAATTTCAACAAGGGGTACCTGGTGGCACATGCCAACGCAACCAACATGCTTAAGATTAACCCGTAATCCATTTTGATTAACAACCGATTCCACTTCCGTTCTTATCTCCCCGCTGCCACTTGCCACACAGCATGAACCAAGGCCGATACGGATTTCTCCCTTTATCGCCGTGCCGTCCGGTTTTCTGAACTTGCTAACACCCTTTTTATCCTTTTGAAGTTCAAAATCCTTTACAACCTGAGCTACCTGATCGGGTGCCACATGGCCGTAAGTAATGCTATCGATCTGCACTACCGGGGCAAGTGTACAGCATCCAAGACAACTTACCTTCTCCAGTGTATACATTCCTGATTTTTCAGTATCTACACCTTGCGGCAATTCAAAATGCCTGCGGAAGGCATCCAGGACCAGTCCCGACCCCTTAACATGACAAGCAGTCCCAACACATATTTTCACCATATGCTTTCCTGCCGGAATCATCCTGAACTGCTTATAAAAACTGGCAACTCCTATGACTTCAGCGGCCGTGATTGAGGTCTTCTCTGACAGATAACGGAGCACTTCTTCAGGCAGGTAATTATATTCCTTCTGAACTGCCTGTAAAATAGGTATCAGGCTGTTTTTCTCATAGCCTTTCTCTTCAATGATACGGTCTATATTTTGAAATTTTTCGCTCATTAATTTTTTTATCGTTTACTATTCTGCCTGAATTTTATATTGGTTATTGAACTGCTAATAAAAAGTTCTCAGTTACCTATACAGAAAAGATGCTTTTCCCCCCTGATATATATCCTGCCTTCAGCAAAAGCAGGGGTAGTCCCGGCAGTTTCTCCAAGTTCATTCTCCTTCAATAGTTTCATCTCCCTTGAAACCTCATATATCCTCATCACACCTTCATTATCCATCATAAATAATTTGTCTTCTGCAATAACGGGTGATGAATAGAGAGTTATGCCAACGTCGTGCTCCCAGTGCTGATCGCCCGTTTTTGCATCATAGCATGCCAGAACGCCGTAACTGGTTGCAATAAAAACCAGTCCCTTATGAGCCACGGGACTTGATGCCTCGGGCAGATACATATCCTGCTCCCAGAGAATCTGCTGTGTTTTAATATCTATTGCAACCATCCGGGCATATTCGTTAGCAGCAAAGACTACCCCGTCGCTATATGCTACAGACGGACCGACCTCACCCATCATACATTCAACGGACCACAGTTCTTCTCCTGTGTCAATATCATAACCGGCAACTATCGGATCTGCTGTCAGCAATAACTGGTACACTCCGTCAACTTCGGCCATGACAGGGCTTGCCCAGGATATTTTTGCCTTCCTTGCCGTTTCCCAAACAGTCTGTCCGTCGCCTGTACCAAGAGCCATCACTTTGCCACCCTTATTGGTATCGTATTGAACAAACAATTTGTTATCCCACGTGATCAGTGATGAAGAGTGACCGTAATGATTATCCGGCACACCCAGGTTTCTTGCCCATATACGTTGTCCTTCCATATTAAAAGCCACAATGTCGCCTGTGGCAAATATTGCGTAAACCCTTTTACCGTCAGTTGTTACAGTCGGGGCTGACAGCCCGGTGTCTTCAGTGACGCGGGGAGGAGATGAGGGCGATCCGGTAATATTCCCGGCATTGCCGGACCAGAGAAGTTTTCCGTCTGTACGGTTAAAACAGTATACTTCCCTGCTTTTCTCATCTGCCCCTGCTAAAAATATCCTGTCAGCCCACACTACGGGCGAATTGAAGCCGGCTTTAGGAACAGCAGATTTCCAGATAACAGACTTACCTGTATTTCCGTCCCATTCAATTGGAATGTTTTTATGATAGACCAGTCCAAGTCCGAACGGCCCCCTGAAAGAGTTATGATTATTTTTTATTAGTGTCGCAGTTAATGCTTCGACAGTCCGGGCGGCATTGATAGCAGACTTATCTGTTCCTTCCTGATCAATATCTGCCGGCCCCGCAGTCTCGCCGTCTCCGGATATATCCTCCTGCGAATGTGTCAAAACCTCATTGCCTGACGGCTGCTGCACTTCCTCTTCAGGGGTATCTTCTGCTGATCTGACTTCAACTATCGCTACAGGTTCATCCGCAGAAATTTCTTTATCGGCCGCTGCAACAATATCTCTGTTGTATTTCTTCAGATAATCGTCAGAAAAAAAAGAGCCTGCAAGCGCTAATCCAAATAAAACCACCCCAACTGCAATAATTCCTTTCCTGGCAAGTAACCGTTCAATGATCTCACTTTTCTCTGATATTCCGGGCTTTTCAATTTTGGCTTTCAGACTGGTGTATACCTGTAGTGCAACAATAAGAATTATTGCCCCGGAGAGCAAAAGAAAGGCACCTGTTCTTACCTGCCACCTGCTGTTAAAATATGCTTTTCTTGCCAGCAGGTCAAAGTTGCGGATTTCAGTTATCAACTCCTCATTGCCGGGATCACTGTTTAATCTTTCGACCAGCGCTTCCAGTGCTTTACTTTCAACAGGGTCACTTTTCGAGAGCTGCCAGAAGTTGAGCAGCAGTAACAATGCCACTGCCACACTAAATATACCGGCAATAACAGCCACATTCTGAGCAAATTTTATTTTATCGTTGTCAGTCATTTGATTTATATTTATTTTTCAACCGGACAATAATCCATGCAACGCCCGCAGCTGAGGCAACCTGCCCTGTCCGGCACATAATCCTGCCTCTTTCTGAATACCATTGTATTAAGTAATGTCAATCCAATTACCAGTCCGAGGAACCCTCCGGCTATCATGCTCCCTGTCTTAAACTTTCCCCTGACTGTCTCTGCCTCTTCCACAAGTGTATCCATTGTCTTTCCTGACTCCAGGAATGTCTGAACATCGATATTGTCAGGATCATTCTTTATTTCCGGATTTGATATCAGCAGTTCAGCAAGGTAAACATTTTGATTGGCCCCTGACAAAAACAGGTGTGAGCGTTCACCGACAAAGGCACCTGCTACAATCCATAAGGGTATCAGTAAGGCATACAGAATAAACTTTTTAGCTCCCGGCCCTCCTTTTACTGTCTCTTTTTCATCAACAGGAAAGTCAATAGCATCAAACGGACAGGAGGTTGTACACAACTTACACTGAATGCACTGCGAAGGTGTTATTGTAAGATGCCATTTGGAAAAACGCGACATCCAGCTGAGTATGACACCGTAGGGGCAGAGAAAACGGCAATAGGGACGGGCAACAAACATACCCATCAGTAAAAAGCTTATTCCAAGGATAACCATATGAAATTTAGCATCCATCCTGAAAATCCCTACAAACGGATCATAGCGGCATACAATAAAATCTGTGCCGGTAGCTGCAAACAGTACAGCAAGAGCCAGATACAGATATGGTATCAGTCCCAGTGTTTTGTTCAGCCATTTCGGGAGACTCATCGGTTTCACAATCAACAGGTCCTGGATTGCACCGAGGGGACAAGCACCGGCACAAAACACCCTCCCAAAAAAAAGCGCAAAAATGAGACGCAGAAGAAAAAACAGAAGAGTTGAAAGAGAGACAGAATATCCTGCATCAAAAAATGAAAGGGTTATATTTTGGAAGGATCCTACCGAACAGATGCACCCGTTCCTGTAGAATCCGAAGTAAACCAGTGTAAAGACCGACAGCCATAAAATACCCTGCCTGGAACGCTTCTTTAAGGCAAACCAGGCTGCCAGGCAAAGGACTAACAGCAGCACTGCAGCATCCATATATTCAAGTCCTCCGGCACGCGGTTCAGGCTTCACAACATCAGGCTGTTCATAGCCGGAGCTGAATTCAGGTTTGGGAAATCTCTGCTGCTGTGAATATGAAGTCAGCGCCGCGATGCAGAATACGAAAATAAAAAGAAAATATACTGATATTTTATTCATTAAGCTATGATTCAGGGTTTTTATTAAAATCTCCTTTTATGTTGTAAGCCTCATCTGCTTTTACCCTCTTTATTGCTTCCGAAGGACATACCCTTGCAATCGAACAGTCATTGCAGTTAAGGCAGATATCGTGAATTATCTGCAGGTGAAGAGACCCGTTGCCAAATGACGTACACCCTTTAACACATTTTGCACAACCAATACATAGATCTTCGATGATAATATATTCAAAATAGGGCTCTTCAATGAATCTTCTTTCGATTGCTGCTGTGGGACAAAGCTGATTCTCAGCGGCAGTTGACAACTCATTAGCATCGGGCTTAAAATAACCTCCGCACAGATCGCAATATCCGCACAGGTCATATGCATGAACACACTTAACTGCCGAAGGGGTCATTACACATTCAGTTGCACAGCGTCCGCACTGGGTGCACTCAAAGGGGTCGATCTGCCAGACATACTCATCCCTTGTTGCCCTGCTCAGTGCCAAACCGCTTATACCTCCCAGTGCAAGAGCTAATGAAAGGCGCACACCGCTTTGTATGAACTCTCTTCTGTTTTTCGATTTACTTTTGCTATCCATTGTTCATCTCTCCTTTTCTGCCTGAGGCAATTCACAATCAGAAACCTTACTGCAATTTTTACAGGCTGGTGATACTGAACAGTCAGTATCCGGATCCCGCCTGACTGTTAACCATGTGGTAAGAGCAGCCATGGCTCCCAGGATCAGTATCCTGCCTCCTGTCCTTATGAACTCTTCGCGCTTCATTAATAAATATTTTCGTTAGCAGATAATTTAACGTTTCCCTCATTCAACCGGAGTGAATACCCTTATCATCTTTTTATCAAAATCCATGGCATAAATATTATTCCTGCTGTCAGCTGCCACATCCGGGGCATGTCCGTCTTCAATAAACTTACCGGGTGTGGCGACTACCCCTTCAAATTCTCCGGAAACCTTATATGTTTTAATACGCACCAAACCCTTTTCACTTGTAACAAACCGGCCGTCACCAAGGAAAGTAAAAAAAGCGGGATTACAGCAACCGCTGAAACTTTCTGTTCTCATACCGGATCTTTTCCAATGGGAACGTAACTGTCCTTCAAAGGTATAATTTTCTAAAGAATGCATTCCCGGATTCACGATCCACAATTCACCCTCATCATTGATATCCATATCAAAATATGGACTGGGAATGATAAATCCGTGAAGAGCCCCCTCTTCTGCTTTTCCGTCAAATACTGAGATCAAACTGCCGCTAGTGGAAAATCTCATTACCCTCCGGTTAGCGGCGTCTGCAATAAATATATCATTATCGCCGGAAGCAGCTATTGCCGTAACAAATGATGATTCCTCAAGGGGAGTCCATTCAATTATACCGCCGTCAGAAAGGCTGTACGTAAAAATCCGGTTCCCGGCAGCAAAGACCAATTTCTTATTGAAAATTTCCAGAGTGCGTGGCTTAACAGGAAGGTTAATCTGACTTATCAGGGTTCCTTTCAGGTCAATGACCTTGATAATATCATCACCTGCAGCATAAATAGTGTCATTAAAAATTGCAATTGCAGCAGGTTCTTCAAAACCGGTTCTGAAATTTACCGATTCCCTGTAAGTTATCAATGAAGGGTCAACACTCTTAAACTCCTCCACATCATATTGAAAAGGATTGGGTTTGCCCCTGTCAGGCCTGTCCGACAGATATTCACTCACCATCACTATAACAATTATTACAGCAAGTGTAATGAGGAATATTATTACTGCCTTGTTTTTCATCTGTTTAAAATTTTAGTAACGGGGTGTTACCCCTTTTATCTGTTCATATCCAGACAAACCATTGTCTGCGCATCACGCATAATCAGATAACCATCAGCAATAGCAAAAGGAGCCCAGGCATCATGCCCGTCTTCAATTACCTTAACCTGGTCGTACTGTATATATCTTTGTATATCAGGCCTGGCAATAGTCAGAGTGCCATCGTCGTGCAGTATAAACAATTTATTATCTGCCATAAAAAACGGTCCCAGTCCGAAACGATTTTCAGGTCCGCTGGTCCAGACAGGTTTTTGAGGATCACCGGGATCAACACAGACAAGCTGATTACGCGAAGGTCCGCCATCCTTGGGTATTATTCCAAACAGGTGACCATTCCAATATAAAGGAGTCTGCTGCTCACATGCCAGTCCGTCGCGCGGAGCATACTTAGTAAGGACCTCTATGCTGAAATTGCCATTATCCTCAAAAAGCCTTGCCATCATGCTTCCGGCTCCATAACCTGCAGTCATGAATATTTTACCGTCAGGCATACATACCGGGGAGGGAGCGATTACAGAGTGGTTCCACACTGTTGTGCTCCATAGCATCTCTCCGGCATCCTCCCCATCGGCAGCTATCCCGACCAGGGCGCCGGCAGCACTGTAAACATACATTTTTCTTCCTCCGAAGGTAAATGGCATAACTGAAGAATGCGACATCTTCCAGCCTGAAGGATTTGGAGTTTCCCAAAGCTTCTCACCGGTTTCACAATCAATTGCCACCATAAGGGCTTTTCCGCCGGTTGCGATGATCGCTTTACCATCGTCAATCAGGGGGCACTGACCTGTATACCATAATGGTACTTCCGATTCATACTCTCTGGCAACATCAAGTCCCCAAAGCAGATCCCCGGTCGTCCTGTCGAGACACATAACATGACACATCGGACCTATTGTTAAAATATAATCATCCGTAACTGCAGGTATTGTTCGCGACATGCCATGGTTGCGCTTAATATTGAGATTATATCCACGCGACCACAACTCTCTGCCGTCGGCCAGGGAAAAGCAGCGCAGCAGGTCCGCACGCTGGTCTTCGTCATAATCGAGCACATAAACCAATCCCTCGTAAATAGCAGCTCCTGAGTGTCCCTCGCCCAGTTCAACAGACCAGATGATCCTCGGACCTTCGGAAGGGAATTTATCAATTAACGGAACAGGAGATTTTGAAATATTATCGAAGTCACTGCCTCTGAACCGGGGCCATGATTCAGATAAAGAAGTGTAATCAGATGAATAGTTATTGAATATTTCCCCGATATCAACATTCTGCGCAAGGCCACCCGCTTCCCTGTTATCTTCCCCTGCCACTCTTAAACGGAGCTCCGGCGAAGGATCCTTTGCCAGCCACCAAAAGATAAAAGCAACACCTGTAACAGTAATTATCAGTAAAGAGAGTTTAAATGCTTTGCTGTTATCCATTTCTGTTTTTCAAATTATAGACCATCAATACACTGCCATGCCTGATGAATAATTTCTGATCATATATTGCCGGATGGGCCCAATGAGGGCCCTCCCCGTCATTGACCTTAAAAGTACTTATGATTTTAAAACTTTCCGGTGAAGGTTCAACCAATGCTACATTACCGCTCTTCTCCTCATAGAGATAAAGCAGACTATCGGCATAAATTATTGAACCTTTATTATACCATTCTTCCTCCCAGTTAGTCTTACCTGTTTCGAGATTAACGCTGACCCACCTGCCACGTGCGTTATGCTGCCAGTTCGACCCGTAAAAATTCCCGTCAACCAGCACAACACCTCCGATGTGGGTATTGAATGTCTCATTTTTCCACTTCAGCTCAACACTCCTGTTGTTTTCTTTTATTTTAAACAGAGTTGCGGGATGGTCATAACCACTGGTAACAAATACCAGGTCATTAAACACAAGGGCTGGATTGGCATTAGCTCCTTTACCCTGACTGCCAACATGATATTGTATCAGGTCATAACTCCAAAGTATTTCACCCAACTCGGGGTTTATGGAAATAAGGTCCCGGGTGGTTTGTGCCAAAATGAACTTTTCCCCGTTAAACCCGGCTAAAACGGGCGATGCATATGATTTTGCACCTCCAAGGCTTCTTGTTTTCCAAACAGGCGAACCATCATATTTATTAAATGCAACCATGCTGTTTTCATCTCCTCCCGTAGTAAAAACTACCAGTTCGCCGACAATCAGGGGACACTCTGCATCTCCGTGCTGATGGATTTCACCATTATAATCTTTAATAACATCCACACTCCATATTATTTCCCCGGTAGTTGCATTAATACATTTCAACTGTCCGATACCGCTGGAAACATATAATCTGTTATCCTCATAAGTCGGGGTACTGCGGGTCTCTGTATACGACCGGGTCCAAGATCTCCCGTAAGCAGTTTCCCAAAGCAGGTTACCTTTAATATCGTATGCAGAGAGGACATCAACTGTGTCATGCTTCTGGCCCGTTACAAATATTTTTCCTTCGGCAAACACGGGCTGGGAGTATCCCTTGCCGAATCCTTCTATCTTTACGATCAATTCCGGGCCGGACTCCGGCCACTCCTTGAGCAGTCCCTTTTCCTCATAGCGGCCTGACCGGTTTTTACCTCTGAACTCAACAATATTCTGTGAGGACAAAGATGTAGTCAGGATTATAAAAAGAATAACAAATAGAATTTTCACACTAATGAAATTATCTTGATCTTATATCGTAAACCAGCAACACATCGCCGTGCCTCATAAATAGTTTTCCGTCTTTTATAAAAGGATGTGCCCAATGGGGACCTGCCCCTTTTGTGATCCTGAACTCACTGATAAGTTCAAAGCCGTCAGGGGAAGGCTTTATCAAACCCACATTCCCTCTTTCACTATAGGCATACATCAGTCCGTCGGCCATAACTACAGAACCTTTACTCTTATCCCACGGAGTGACATATTTTATTTCACCTGTATCCCAGGCCATGCACACCCAGTTACCCTGTTTATTGTTAAACCAGTTGGAACCGTAAATATATCCGTCATGATATACAAGGCCTCCAATATGATTATCAAGTGTATGGTCAATAAATTTTTCCGATACTGATGTACCGGCAGAATCCATCTTAAGCATTACAGCATAGTAATCGTAACCCATTGAAAGAAAAATTCCGTCATCTTTGAACAAGGGTGTATTGGCCCATATAAGTCCGTCACCGCCTGTAAGCTCCGGGTTAAAATATTTATAACTCCAGGCTATTCCGCCGGTTTCAGGGATTATTGCAATAACATGTGTCCCTATCACGGCAAGAATATACCGGAAATCTTTATATTCATAAATTGTTGCCGAGGCATAAGCTCTCGGACCTTCGAGTGATTCAGTTTGCCAGACCGGTTTCCCTGTCATTTTATTCAGGGCTACCACACTTGTTTTTTTCCCTCCCGGTGAGCAGATCACTTTATCGTCTATTAACAAAGGAGTTTCTGAATTACCCCACGAATGATATTGCCCCTCATACTCTTCGTCAACATTTACGGCCCAGATCTCTTCCCCGCTATCTGCATCAATACATACAACACGGCCGGTACCGCTCTGCACATAAACACGGTTTTCTTCCACCACAGGGGTACAACGGGTATCGGGATAAGACTTAGTCCATGAACGGCCGTATGGAACCTGCCATCTGATATTTCCATTCATGTCTATAGATGTCAGGTAATCGAGAGTATCTATCATGCCGGTTGTATAAATATGATCACCGGCAAAAACCGGAGATGAATAACCTTTGCCTATCTTATTCACTTCCATGATAAGTTCCGGTCCGTTTTCAGGCCATGACTTCATAAGGCCTGTGTCAGGAAACTGTCCGTCACGCATGGGGCCGCGCCACTGTACCGGTTGGGCGGATAATTCACAAAATCCAAAGAACAAAACAAACGCAATAATCAGAAATCTCATGCCAAACATATTATATAACTAAGCATTAATGTATTAAGAGGTGATGAATCACTATATTTTATAGGCAATAAGTACATTTCCATGTCTTAAATAAAGCCTTTTTTGATGTATAACCGGGTGTGACCAGTGCTGACCCGTACCGAGGGTAACACGTGTCTGTCCCAGGACATTAAAACCTTTGGGGGACGCTTCAGCAAGCGCCAGTTCACCCCGGTCGCTGTAACAATAGAGCATACCGTCAGCATAAATAACAACACCCTTACCAACATCATTTGAAGCATACTTTTCTTCTCCTGTTTCCCAGTCAACACACCGCCATTCCCTGCTGTTATCGCCTGAGCCGTAAAGATAACCATCAACGACAACAATTCCGCCAATACGGCTGTCGAGATTCTTATTAGTCCAGGCTTTCTTAACGGAACTTCCGTCACTGCTCAAATCCAGCTTAACTCCCCCCTGGCCGTAGCCACTGAAACAAAACAGGTCGCCATTATAAAAAACCGGTGTGTTTGCATGAACATTCCATCTGTTTGTCTGTGGATAAGACCACAACAATTTTCCGTCTGAGGCGTCGAGTCCGATGATATGATCGGCTGTCATTGTCACCAGCAGTTTCCTTGCCGGCAAATCCACCAATAACGGTGTACAATAAGCTGAAAGTTCTCCGACTCCCGGGGATGTCCATATAAGATCCCCGTTAAACCTGTTCATTGCAACTACATTGTTTTTCTTTCCTCCCGGTGTCAGATAAACTTTGTCGCCATCAACAACAACAGTCTCTGTGACTCCCCAGGTAATATTTTTACCGTCAAAATCATTAAATGAGTCTCTTTTCCATTTTACTTTACCGTTACCGGCGTCCATACAGGTAAGCACACCTGTTCCTGAGTACATATATAAAAGGTCACCTGCAATTACAGGAGTTGACCGTGATCCGGGGTAACTTTCGGAAAATTCCCGGCCGTAAGAAGCTTTCCACTGAAGTTTTCCATCGCTGTTCAAAACGAAAATATACCCTTCCCCGTCAATCATGCCTGACAGATAGATCAAACCTTTTGAAAACGCAGGAGATGAATGTCCTTCGCCCAAACCTTCAAAGCTCCAGATAATTTCAGGTCCTGATTCCGGCCATTGTTTTAAGAGACCCGTATCTTTATAAACTCCGTTACCCTCAGGTCCGCGCCATTTTGTAGGAACCTGGGCACTGACAGATGAGCAGATAAAAAGTAAAAACAGAATAAAAGCGATTGAATTTCTGAACATTTTCCTGATAAATTAATGTAATGCCGAAAATATAACCAATTGGTGATATTTACAATACATAATATCAATTTATCACATGTCTAAATAGTAACATATGTTTAACATTTACAAGATCAGGTTTCCACTACCTTTGCCTGTCGTTTTCGTTCATGATCGTTGAGCAGTATTTTTCGAATGCGCATATTCAGTGGGGTTACTTCGAGGTACTCATCATTACGTATATATTCCATTGCTTCTTCAAGCGAAAATTTGATTGCGGGAGTGATCACTGCTTTATCGTCTGCGCCTGCCGCCCGCATATTGGTAAGTTTTTTAGTTCTTATTACATTAATGGTCAGGTCATCTTGTCTGGTGTTCTCCCCGATAACCTGTCCCGCATAGATCTCCTCGCCCGGATCAATAAAAAAACGTCCTCTGTCCTGCATTTTATCGATTGAATATGCAATAGAAGTTCCTGTCTCCAGTGAAATAAGTGCTCCGTTACGGGCTATACCCAGGCTGCCTTTCCATGGCTCAAAACCTTTAAACCGATGTGCGATAACTGCTTCCCCTTCCGTTGCTGTCAGCATCTGATTTCTAAGTCCGATAATTCCCCTGGCAGGTATAGAAAATTCAAGGTGGGCTCTTTCGTTATTAATACCTATATTTAATATTTCTCCTTTTCTGCGGGTAACCAGTTCAATGACCCTGCCCGAAAAAACTTCCGGTATATGCACAGTAAGGTATTCTACAGGTTCATGCTTAACACCGTCAATCTCCTTAATAATGACCCGCGGTTGTCCCAGTTGCATTTCATATCCTTCGCGCCTCATTGTCTCAACCAGAATGGAGAGATGAAGGATTCCCCTTCCATAAACCATGAATGAATCTGCAGAGTCGGTATCTTCAACCCTCAGAGCCAGATTTTTTTCAGTCTCTTTGTAAAGTCGTTCACGTAACTGCCTGGAGGTAACAAATTTTCCATCTCTGCCAAAAAAAGGAGAAGTATTAGATACAAACAACATGCTCATTGTTGGCTCATCTACTTTTATAGGCCCAAGTCCTTCAGGCTCAGCGCTATCCGCAATGGTATCCCCGATATCAAAACCTTCAAGGCCAATCACTGCACAAATTTCACCTGACGGAACAGATTTCTTTGTCTTCTCCTTTCCCAGTCCCTCGAAAAGGAATACCTCTTTTACAGGCACCCTGGCAATACTTCCATCGCGTTTTACAAGTGAAACAACCGAGCCGGGGATCAAACTTCCCCGGGTTACTTTACCCACTGCTATTCGTCCCGTATAGGAAGAATAATCGAGTGAGGTTATTCTCATTTGCAGACTTCCTTCCTTATGACATGCAGGTGGTATATGGGTCAGTATGGTATCAAGCAGATAACTTATATCATGAGTCTCTGTTTTCCAGTCAGGCCCCATCCATCCTGACTTTGCAGAACCATAAACCGTTGGAAAATCAAGCTGGTCTTCCGTAGCATCAAGTGAGTACATCAGGTCAAACACCTTTTCGTGGGCAATATCCGGAGTACAGTTGGGCTTGTCAACTTTATTGATCACAACAATAGGTTTAAGTCCCAGCTCAATAGCCTTTTGAAGGACAAACCTCGTCTGCGGCATAGGCCCTTCAAAAGCATCAACTATCAGAAGGACCCCGTCAGCCATATTCAGCACTCTCTCCACCTCCCCTCCAAAATCGGAGTGGCCGGGAGTATCAATTATATTGATCTTTGTTCCGTTATATCTTATGGCAACATTTTTCGACAGAATGGTAATTCCGCGTTCCCGCTCCAGTTCATTACTGTCAAGGATCAGATCTCCCATATTCTGGTTATCCCTGAACAGCTTTGACTGGTATAAAATACGGTCCACCAGAGTTGTCTTTCCGTGATCTACATGAGCAATAATTGCTATATTCCTGATTTCTGTCATTGATTTCTGCATTGGGGGGCAAAAGTAAAAAACTATTATCAGCAGTATATTAACAGGCAATTAATTTTCAATACTTTGACAATAAAATTAATAATCAGGGATATTTTAAAAAAGCCTTAAAAACAATATTTATTCTCCTCAATAAGTTTATCTGCGATCCTGCGGCGCGCCTCTTTAACATTTACAGGCTTAACACATGTAAAGCATTCAACTCCTTTTATAAATAATTTTTGCTTATCACCCTCAAAAACTGAGTTTATTACGTCTGTAGCATTCTTGTGTATGCAGGCAGCCGTGTCATAAATAAAAACGTCAACAATATCCTTGTAAAGAGCGACATCTTCACCTGATTCTTCTTTTTTCTGAACTCTCAGCAGTGATGATTCCGCAACATAGATATTCATGATAATATCAGAGATATTATTAAGTAACTCCTGCTCATTTATCATCTGGCGGCCAAAATTATCAGATACGGCTTTCATCAGCATAAGCCCTGTGTTTTTGAAACCTCTGACTGCTGAATTTTTATCTTCATAATAATCTTCCTGACAGCAGCGGGAATCTGAAATATTCTCAAGGCTTTTAATTACCTCATCACCTTTTTCATAGAGTGCGAAATCTTTTTTTGCCCCCCTTTTATGAAGGGTATCAATTGTAACAAGCCTGTTAATTTCATTGGTGCCTTCAAATATCCTGTTTATCCTTGAATCGCGATACCCTCTTTCGATAGGCATTTCAGAAGAGTAACCCATCCCGCCATGGATCTGAACTCCTTCATCCACTACATAATCAAGCGCCTCCGACCCATAAACTTTCAAAATTGCGGCTTCGATGGCATACTCTTCGAAAGCTTTAACTATTGCCTCCTCTTTTGTCATCTTATCAAGATGTGCTTCAATAAACTGATCAACATCATAACCTGCCCGGTAGACAGCTGATTCGTTAGTAAAGGTCTTAATTACCTGCTGCGCCAGTTTATATTTAATTAAACCAAACGAAGATATTAACTGTCCGAACTGTTTTCTTTCATTAGCGTATTTAACCGACTGGTCGACAGCCATTTTTGCCGCTCCAATAACATTACCCCCAAGTTTTATACGCCCCATGTGCAGAATATCCAGGGCAATCCGGAAACCTTTTCCCCTGCCCCACAAAAGATTTTCGACAGGTACTTTGCAATCTTCAAAAAAGATCTGCCTTGTTGATGATCCTTTGATACCCATTTTTTTCTCTTCAGGGTTGAATTTTATCCCCGGGAACGTCCGTTCTACAATAAAAGCACTATGGACCCTGTCGTTATCAATTTTTGCAAAAACCGTAAAGACATCCGCAAAGCCGGCATTTGTAATCCACATTTTCTGTCCGTTAAGAAGATAATATTTACCATCTTCAGACAATGTTGCTTTAGTTTTTCCTGAATTGGCATCTGAGCCTGCCCCGGGTTCAGTAAGACAGTATGCTCCGGCCCATTCACCCGAAGCCAGTTTGGGCAGATATTTCTGTTTTTGCCGGTCGTCTCCAAAGTACAATATGGGAAGAGAACCTATGCCGGTATGGCAGGAATAGGTAACTGCAAATGAGTATGCCGATCCCATCACCTCACTTGTGAGCATGGATGTAACAAATGATTGTCCGAAACCATCATATTCCTCAGGAATGGAAATACCCAGCAAACCGAGTTCCCCTGCTTTATCCAGCAGTTTCCTCGCAATCCCGTCCTCCTGTGCATCTATCTTGTCAAGATTCGGCATCACTTCAGTTTCAACAAAATCGCGGCATGTCTCAGCTATCATCAGTTGCTCCTCATCAAAATCTTCGGGTATAAATATCTCTTTGGCTTCAAGGTCACTTACCATAAACTCTCCACCCAATACATACTTTTTATTTTCCATTATTTATAATTTTTCCGGTTAAATTCGATCTATAAATCAAGCGACATAGCTATTAATTCAGCTATATCATAATTTTTTATATCTTCTTGTCTGTTTTTATATTTCAGTCCGTCGGTGATCATCACCATACAATAAGGGCAGGCTGTGGCAACAATATCAGCTCCTGTTTCAATTGCATCCTCTGTCCGTTCAATGAAAACCTCTTTATCACCCTTTTCAGCCTCCTTAAACATCTGTCCTCCGCCTGCCCCGCAACAAAGGGCAAAACTTCTGTTTCTTCTCATCTCTTTGATCTCCCGGAACAGACTCTTTATCACTCTGCGCGGAGATTCATATTCACCATTGGCACGTCCAAGGTAACAGGGATCATGGTAAGTTATTTTCCTTCCTTTAAATATATCAGTCACGGAAGACAATTTCCCTTCTTCAATCATCTTTGCGAGAAACTGTGAATGGTGTATAACTTTAAAGTCAGCTCCCAGTTCCGGATACTCATTTTTAAAGGTATTATATACATGAGGATCGCAGGTAATAACCTTTTTCACCTCATATTCATTCATTGTTTCAATATTCATCAGGGCCTGCATCTGAAAGAGCATTTCATTACCAGCCCTGCGGGCAACATCACCGCTTGATGACTCTTCGGTTCCAAGAACCGCATAACTGACTTCCAGATATTCCAGTATTTTCACAAAAGCCCTGGTAACTTTTTTATACCGGTCGTCGAAAGCGCCGGCGCTTCCCACCCAAAGCAGGTATTCAGCCTTCTCTCCCCTGGCAGCCAAATCTGCCATTAAAGGCACATTTACTTTTATTCTGACTTTTTCCATAAAAACAATTATTAACCTGCCGGTTTATTTAAATAGAGATCCTCTGCCCACAGCATCCTGTCCTCTTGTGAAAACTGCCATGGAGCGCCATTATTTTCCATATTGGAAAAAATTTGATTCAGTTCACCGGGGGCAGCCGATTGTTCCATTACGATATAACGTCTCATATCCAGAATGACAGCCGGTTGATTAATATTAATCGGACATTCCTGCACACATGCATTACAGGTGGTGCAAGCCCAAAGCTCTTCAGCAGTTATATAATCACCCAGCAAAGCTTTTCTGTCATTCCACTCCTTGCCTTTTTTTATCAGTTCCGGTCCCTTTTCACTCATTCGTTCCCTTACATTCATTACAATTTTTCGGGGCGACAACAGCTTACCGGTAATGTTTGCAGGGCATACCGATGTACACCGGCCGCACTGTGTGCAGGCCAGTGAATCGAGATAATTTTTCCAGGTAATATCTTCAATATCAAAAATTCCGAAATGCTCTTCTAATGCCTCTTCACTCTCATCCGTTTCAGTGAGGTCAGCCTCAGGGTTCATCATTATCTTAACCTCTCTGGTAATATTTTCCATAAGGGTCATCTTACCCATGGGAGCAAGGTTGCTGAGAAAAACATTGGGAACCGACATAAATACATGGAAGTGCTTTGAATAGGGCAGATAGTTGGCAAAAAAGAATATGCCCAGGATATGTCCCCACCAGTTCACTTCATGCCAAAAATAGATTGTACCGGTTGAAGTTCCCGGGAAAATTCCGGCAAAATAGCTGCTTACAGGATAGGTTCCGGCAAGAGCTGATCCCTCCGTTCCGGCATGAAGTATATAAAAAGTATTCATTCCCAGAAGGGTGATCATCAAAAACAGGATCAGGGAGAGTGCAATAGTTGCATCTACATGAAATTTGTGTTTCATCTCCACGCCCGAAAAACGCCTGATATGCATAAAAAACCTGCGTACAAGAAATGCACAGATCAAAACAGCAATTAATAACGCAAAGATGTCACCGGAGGCAATAATAATATCATAAAAAACCCCCAGAAACCTTAGTGCTCTTTCAGTACCTGCAATGCCGTCGATAACCATTTCGATACTGCCAACCAGTATAACCAGAAAGCCCCACCAAACCAGTGCATGCATCATGCCGACAACAGGCTTCCGGAGAATCTTTGTCTGCAAAAAAGCAACCTTCAGCGTAAGGATTAACCTCTTTCCTATATCTCTGACAGGGAATGCCGGTTTAGTGAGCTTAAAAAGGTAAACCAGTTTCCTTACGGTAATAGCAAACACCGCAAGAGTAATAATCAGTGCAATAGCAAAAACAGTCTGTTTTATCATAAGAATTATATATTAACACAAGCATTTTTAAAAATAGAAAATGTTATGCTTTTATATACAACACAAGTTATATGTTTTTTGCCCTTTTCACTGCCTCTGTAAGTTCAGGAAGCACCTTCAGGGCATCTCCGGCAATACCGTAGTCGGCATATTCAAATACCGGGGCATCAGCATCATTATTAATTGCTACTATACAACGAGATGAACTGACACCTGCCATATGCTGGATGGCGCCTGAAATACCTGCTGCTATGTAGAGGTTTGGAGATATTATTTTACCCGTTTGTCCGGTATGCTCTTCATGAGGCCTCCACCCCTCGTCTGAAACCGGCCTTGAGCAGGCGGTTGCTGCACCGAGAAGTGCGGCTAACTCCTCGATCACTCCCCAATTGTCAGGTGATCTCATACCTCTGCCTCCGGAAACAACAATTTCTGCATCAGTAAGTAAAATTTTACCCGATTGCTTCTGAACATCCCTGACAACAGATTTGGGTTCAGGCACCTCAACCTGACAGGTAACTATCTCCGCTTTATTTTCTTTCAGGACTGTTTCAAATGAATTTTGCGACAAAGTCAAGATCTTAACATCAGTTTTCAAGACTAAGCGGGCAAAAGCTTTTCCTGAAAAGACCATTTTCGTGACTGTAAAAGGTTCAACAGATTCCGGTAAGGAGATAACTCCGGGCCCCACAGCTGCTTTAAGCCTGACAGCCAGTCCGGGAGCAACAGCTTTACCGGTGTTATTATGAGATAACACTATTACCCGGGCATTTTCCATTCCGGCAACCCGGGCAAGCACATCAACATATACCCTGTTATCTAACCATTTAACCCTTTCGTCTTCTATCTTTAATATTTTAACAGCCCCGAAATCACCAAGCTTTTTTAATTCATCATTACCCACCTTCCCTATCGAAACAGCAGTAAGAGATGTCCCAAGCATATCAGCAAGTGCGGAAGCATAAGAGACTAATTCAAACGACGACTTTTTAAATTGTCCGTCCCAATTCTCAGTATAAACTAAAACTGACATATCCTGAAATTTAATTCTTAATTACGATTAAAGTACTTTAGCTTCATTTTGAAGCAGATCCACCAGTTCGGCCACATTTCCCGCATCCACCATCCTGCATGGTGGTTTCGGTTCAGGCAACTCAAAAGATTCATATTCTGTAAGAGGCTCAACGGAAACAGGAGCAACTATGTTAAGAACTTTTTTACGGGCCATCATTATCCCCCTCATAGCTGCAATACGAACTTCCTTTGCAATACCTTTATGTACAATGGCAACAAAAGGAGAGCCGATCGACAGTTTCTCTCTGCCGCCATCTATATCACGGGTCAGCTCAATCTCATTCCCGTCAACAAAAAGCCCTGATACAGCAGATACTGAACTAATACCAAGAAATTCAGCTATCATTCCGCCTGTCATCGAACCATTATAATCGCTTGAATCAGTTCCTGTAAGAATAATATCAAATCCTTTATCCTTCACTGCTTCTGCAATCTGAGCAGCTACAAACCAGGAATCTGATGGTTCAGCATCGATGCGTACAGCATCGTCTGCTCCGATAGCAAGCGCTTTACGAATAGTAGGTTCTGTTTCCTTACCCCCTACGGTTATTATGGTTACCGAGTTAACCGGATTACCGGCATCTTCTTTTAACTCAATTGCGCGTGTAAGTGCGAATTCATCCCAGGGATTTATTATCCACTGAACTCCATTCTTATCAAAAGTTTTACCATCAACAAATTTGACTTTGGTAGTTGTATCCGGAACATGTCCGAGACATACTAATATCTTCATGTTAATATAGCTTTATAAACATTTTAATTTATAACGGCCGACAAATATAAATACTGAGTTGTTAGAAACAAAGTGGCATTAAATGTTGCACTTTTATCATTAATAGAACAAAAACACTAAATATTTAAATTATTACGATTTATGTTTCTTTAAAATCAATAGCAATAATGCATTAAAACAATCAACCAGATATTTCAAAAGTTTTTAGCCAAAAGGAAAGCCGATTGTTATTTAGACTTATTATAAATAATTTCAGTCACTCATTAAACTTAACTGCATACATATCCTTAACGCCTGATTGTCGTATCTTTACCTGCAAACAAGTGTGAAACACGACGAACAGGCTGGACAACTGAAGGTATTCAGTCTGAATATTATCACTAAAAGCCTCAATTTGCTTTAGAGTAATTGAAAAAAGTTCAATATTGATTAATTCAGGTTTAACTCAACCTGACCGGCAGATTTGGTTTTCAAAACACCGTATGTGTGTGCAAAATCAATTATCTTTTGAACAGTCTCATCAGAAGGTGAATCTTCAGTCCTGTCGAATTCTATGTAATCGTCTGCGTACATTTCAAAAAAAGGATCAACATCGTACTCGCAGTCCCTGTTAAAAAATAATTTCTTAATAAATAAAATAAAGGTAGATTTGTTTTTCATAGGCATTCTCTATTAATTCACTACATGAGAACGCCTGTATTATACTAATATTGTGTTAACTAATGTTAATTTTTGGTCAGGCTCAGGTTTTTCTTTCTGATAAGTTTCCGGAGATTGATCAATGCATAGCGCATTCTGCCCAGGGCAGTATTTATACTCACACCTGTCTGGTCGGCTATCTCCTTAAAGCTAAGGCCCATATAATGCCTCATGTAGATCACCTGCTGCTGGTCTTCAGGAAGCTCTTTGATAAGCTCTTTGACTTCGAATAAAATCTGATTGTTAACTATATGATCCTCAATAGTATCTTCGGAAAATTTCCGGGAGTTGAAAATATCCATTTCCATGCTGTCATTTGAGATGGTTCCCTGAAGTTTCTCTTTTCTGAAATGATCTATTATGAGGTTGTGTGAAATTCGTAATACCCACGATACGAATTTACCGTTTTCAACATATTTGCCTCTTTTTAGAGACCGTATTACCTTGATGAAGGTTTCCTGAAAGATATCTTCAGCAAGTTCCTGATTTTTCACTATCAACAAAATGTATGAATACACTCTGTTTTTATGACGGTGAATTAAAATCTCAAGTGAAGTCTGATCGCCTTCGATAAATTGTTGAACGAGCTCATTGTCGTTCTTTGAATTTGTTTTGAGCATTACCTTCTATTTATGTAAAACAAAAAGTAAAGTTTTTCGATAGGCGACTATTTTTAAGTTGAAGTAAAAACTATTTATTTAATTTTGCACGGTAAAAATGTTACATTTTAACGAAATATACAAGTTTTTTTGCAAATTTTAGAATTTATGTCTATAAATGGCAGCTACCGGGAATAAAAAATTTATTGAAATAAAGAATGCCAGGGTCCATAACCTTAAAAACATATCTCTGAAAATACCTCTTAATCAGTTAGTTGTCATTACAGGGGTTTCAGGATCGGGAAAATCTTCATTAGCTTTCGATACTTTATTCGCCGAAGGGCAGCGTCGCTATGTCGAAAGCCTTTCGTCGTATGCAAGACAGTATTTAGGCCGGATAAACAAGCCTGAAGTTGATTATATAAAAAACATTCCCCCTGCAATTGCCCTTGAACAGAAGGTTAACACAAGAAATCCAAGATCTACAGTCGGTACCTCCACTGAAATTTATGATTATCTGAAGTTGCTTTTTGCCCGCACAGGAAAGACTTATTCCCCCGTTTCAGGCAGGGAAGTAACCCGGCACAGGGTTACAGATGTTGTGGACTTTATCTATTCCTGGGCACCCGGAACCCGGATCATGATATTGACCCCGTTAAAGTCCCATAATGGCAGATCACTGAAAGAAGAAGCAGAGTTGTTATTACAACAGGGATTTACCAGATTGGAGATTAACAACGAACCTTTCGGGATCAGTGATCTTATACGTTCAGAAGATGATTCGGTCTGCTCCGGCACCTGCAATATCATAATTGACCGTATCGTTATTAATTCTGATGATGATACCCGTGACCGGATTGCCGATTCAGTGCAGACAGCATTTTATGAGGGCCATGGGATCTGCACTGTTAAAATTTTTCTGAACAATGAAACCCTTACCCGGTCTTTTTCAAACCGGTTTGAAGCCGACGGTGTTATATTTGAGGAACCTTCCATACATACATTCAGCTTTAACAATCCTGTTGGGGCATGCCCTCTGTGTGAAGGTTACGGTAAGATCATCGGAATTGATGAAGAACTTGTCATTCCAAATAAGTCTTTATCGGTATACGGGGATGCTATTGCCTGCTGGCGGGGTGAAAAAACCGGCAAATGGAAAGAACGACTGATCTATTCATCCGGTAAATTTGATTTCCCTATTCATAAACCTTACTATGAACTTTCTGATGAGCAAAAAAAGATACTTTGGAAAGGTAACCGTTATTTCAGGGGTATCGATACATTCTTTAAACATCTTGAAGAAAAAAGCTATAAAATCCAAAACCGAGTAATGCTTTCAAGATACAGGGGGAAAACCACTTGTCCGGAATGTAATGGAACACGGTTAAAAAAAGAAGCCTCCTATATTAAAATTGCAGATAAGTCAGTTCAGGAGCTGGTTGAAATGCCGGTTTCCGGCCTGAAACTGTTTTTTTCAGGCCTCCGGCTTAACAGTCATGATGCTACAGTAGCAAAACGGATCCTGATTGAAATAAATAACCGGCTTAACTACTTATGTGATGTCGGCCTGGGTTATCTCACCCTCAACAGGTTGTCATCAAGCCTGTCGGGAGGTGAATCACAGAGGATCAACCTGGCAACATCGTTAAGCAGCAACCTTACTGGTTCGCTGTATATACTGGATGAGCCGAGCATCGGACTTCATTCGCGCGACACACAAAGATTGATAAATGTCCTGCGAAAACTTCAAAAGACCGGGAACAGTGTACTGGTAGTAGAACACGACGAAGAGATAATGCGTTCGGCCGATCAGATAATCGACATCGGACCGTTGGCAGGACAACACGGAGGAGAAGTTGTGTTTCAGGGAACGCACGATGATCTGGGAAAAAATCCACAAAGTCTTACAGCAAAATATCTTACTGGGGCAGATGTAATAAAAACCCCTGACAGCAGACGTAAATGGAGTAATTATATTGAAATCAAAGGAGCCCGCCAGAATAACCTTAAGAACCTCCATGTCAGATTTCCTCTTAATACCCTTACCGTAGTGACCGGTGTCAGCGGATCAGGAAAGTCTTCTCTTGTGGCAGAGATACTTTACCCCGCACTGGCAAAATTAACTGCAGGCGCAGGCGATCGCCCGGGAAAACATGATACTGTTTCAGGTGACTGCAAACTGATAAGCGCTGTTGAATTTATTGACCAAAACCCGATCGGGAAATCATCACGGTCAAATCCGGTTACATATATAAAAGCTTATGACGAAATTCGCAAGCTGTATGCTGAACAGCAGGCAGCAAAAATAATGAAGCTCAAACCCTCACATTTCTCATTCAATGTGGATGGAGGACGTTGCGAAGAGTGTCAGGGAGAAGGAACCATCAAAGTTGAAATGCAGTTCCTGGCTGATGTCTATCTGATATGTGAAAGTTGTAACGGAAAAAGATTCAAAGAGGAGATACTGGAAGTACAATACAGAGGCAAAAACATTGATGATGTGTTGAATTTAACTGTTAACCAGGCTATAGAACATTTTTCCGGTGGTAAATCATCAACAGAGAAAAAGATTGTTAAAAGATTAATGCCATTGCAGGAGGTCGGATTAGGTTATGTCAAACTTGGCCAATCGTCAAGCACCCTCTCAGGAGGTGAAAGCCAACGGGTTAAGCTGGCCTCCTTCCTTGCCCGTGAAAAAGATCTACCTTCACTTTTTATATTTGACGAACCTACCACAGGCCTTCATTTTCACGATATAAGCAAACTCCTTGATTCGTTTAATGCACTTATAGCGAGAGGACATACGATCATTATCGTGGAGCATAACCTTGAAATTATAAAGTCGGCTGACTGGATTATTGACCTTGGCCCGGAAGGAGGTGACAAAGGCGGCTATATAGTTTTCACAGGCACTCCTGAAGATTTATTAACGATAAAAAACTCTTATACTGCTGATGCACTCAGGCATAAACTTTCATCTCCGGCCGGATAAAAAATAAATTATCGGGGATACATATCTATCACAGCACTGCCGGAAGGAGGTTTTGAAACTAACGCGGGCAGCCTCTTCCACTCCCTGATCAACAGTAAAAAGACAGCAACAGCAGCTATTAGATCGGCTATAGGATATGCCAGCCATATACCTGTGATGCCAAAAAATTCAGGTAACAGAAAAATCAATGGTATCAGTCCGATCACCTGGCGAAAAAGAGTTGTAAACATTGCGATCTTTGCCTTTCCGACTGCCTGGAAAAAATTGGAAGCCACAATCTGGAACCCTACCACAGGATAAGCCAGAATGACCAGTTTTATGCCATGCACAGAAATATTGTATAGCTCTATACTGTCATTGTTAAAAATTCTAACCAGGTGACCGGGAACTGCCTCAATCAACAGAAATGCAACTACCGAAACCAGTGTGGCTGCAATGATTGAAATACGCAGTGCCTCCTTAACACGGGGAACTGATTTTGCACCGTAGTTAAATCCGATAATTGGCTGTGCTGCCATATTTATTGCCACAATAGTCATAATGACCAAAGAATTGACTGAATTAATTATCCCCATTGCACCTACAGCAAGATCACCCCCGAATTCGATCAGCCTTTGATTTAAAAGACCGTGAACCAGACTGTTTGCCACCTGCATTGAAAAAGGGGCCATCCCGATCGCAACTATTTCAATCAAAATCTGCTTGTCTATCCGGATATTCTTATTCCTCAGCTTTACTACAGCATTCTTGCTGCGGAAATGGGCCACTACCCATATCATCAAAATAAACCTCGAAATATTTGTTGCCCAGGCAGCACCTTTTACTCCCATATCGAGCCAGAAAATAAAAACAGGATCAAGAATTATATTGGTGCCTGCACTTATGATCATCGATAACATGGCTATGCGCGCATTACCTTCAGACCTGATCACATTATTGAGCGAAAATCCAACTACATGGAAAACAACACCTGCCACAATTATATTCAGGTAATCGTTGGCATATTCAAAAGTTTCATCTGTAGCTCCAAACGACATTAAAACAGGCTCTTTGAAAAAATATATAAAAGCCATAATAACAACCGATACAACCAGCATCAAAACAAAACCGGTACCTAAGGTCTTTTCAGCCCTGTCGAGATTCTTCTTTCCCATATTTATCGAGACAAAAACTCCGGTACCTATACCAATCAGCATACTAAATCCCATCATTATCAGCATAATGGGATAAATTATTGAAATGCCTGACAATGCGGTTGCACCAACGCCTTGTCCAATAAAGACACGATCTACAATATTATATAAGGCATTTATAATTACGCCCACAAATGCAGGCACAAAATATTTGAGCATTAATCTGCCTACATTGGTATCCTGAAGTTCCTCGATATTTTTCATTCCCCGCAAAGGTAAATATTTAAGGTAAAAAACGTGCAGGGTATGATTTTATAACAGAGACTAAAAATTGATTATTTTTGTCTAAAAAGGATAAGCCTTTCTGACCTGACAAAGTCTTATCGATGAATTTATAATTTGAAAAACGGATTACAAATAGCGTTATGTGCCCTCTGCATAGTTGGAAGTAATGTTTCTTCAGGACAGTCAGACGGAACGTTGCTGCCTCTGTCCAATAAATTACTTCTCAATCCGTCATTCGCCGGTCTGTCAGGAAAATCAAATATGTCGGCCGGACTGCAATTTTTTTCAGATCCCCGTCATGAAGCAAATCATCTATTCTCGTTGACATATGATCACTATTCTGATAAATTGGGAGGTGGCCTGGCCTGGCTTTATTTTCATGGCCTTGACGGGGAAAATAATTCAGGATACACAGGCGCCGGCCTGGCTTTTTCAAAACCTGTACATAAAGCCAATAGGGGTCAATTAATGGCATCAGCGAACCTGAATTGCTTTATTTACACTGAACAGTTATTCGGTTATGCAGCTGAAAGATTAACCACAGACAGCGACGATTACCACCAGATGAATGCAGAGCCTTTCATAAAATTTAATAAACTGCTTCCCTCGGCCGGATTGCTTTGGAATTCATATAAAATTCAGACCGGAATTTCATTTTCAGTGCCTTTCCGTCTATATTACGGTATGAAGCCTTCAGTGGAATATCATTCACAATTTACCTCCATTATATACTTTTCAGGAAAGTTTGAAGGGATCATGAACGGCCTGTTGTCAAAACCATATAAAGCAGAACCGGAAATAACGGCGCTACTATCCGGGAGAAATTTTGCAATTCGTACCGGAATGAAAATGGAACACACAAAAAATAATTTCGGACTCTTTATACTGAATAACATCTCCGGGGAGATGCATGGGCTGGCCGGATTAATTGGCTGGAATATAAAAAATATCAGAATAAATATTTCGGGAGGATGTTTATATTCTGTGCCTTTTCAAAATATATCCATAAACGGTGAGGCATTCATCGGAGTCGTTATTCCCCGGATCCGGCTTAATGAATCTAAACCATGGGAGCCTTCCGAAAAAAAATTTTAATTTTACTGCTTTTCAAAAGTGGTAATTAAATTGAGTTTAATGCGTTGTGCTAAATTGGTTTTGTTTTTTATTGTTCTTTCACAGGTTATTTGGGCCCAGGATCCTGAGTTCTCGCAATTTTACTCTAATCCCCTATATCTCAATCCGGCTCTTACCGGAACTAATGAACTCCCGAGGATGACGCTTAACTACCGTAACCAATGGCCTTCCCCGGGAGCTACTTATAATACCTACTCTCTGTCATATGACCAGTTTATAAATGATAAAAATGCTGCATTCGGATTCCAAATGATGCGCGATCAGGAGCTTAATAACCTGATCCTTGCCCATTCCGCATCTGCATTCTACTCATACCACCTGCAGGTTGGATATAACAGCTTTATGACTTTCGGACTGCAGGGAGGTATCACAATGAAACAGTTCAACCCGGGCAAACTTATTTTCCCTTCAGGTATAGACCAACAGTATGGAACGGTAACAGAATGGGTGTCTGACCTGTATAGCGATGAACAGATATTATATCCGGATTTTGCCGTGGGTGTTGCAGGACAATCAGGTGAATATTACGGGGGTATTGCTGTTCATCACCTGAACCGCCCCAATGAGTCAATAACTGATGGCGATCAAAAAGGGAGATTACCAATTAAAACCACTGTCCATTTTGGAGCTATGATGCACCGCCTGCATTTTGGACTTCTTTCAAGGGTATTTACTCTCTCCCCCAACCTGATCTGTCAGCAACAGGGAATTTATAAACAGATCAATGCAGGGATATACATGGTTGAAAAATCTTTTATCTTTGGCGGCTGGCTGAGAAATAATCTTGATATCAGACCCGATTCCTTTATTTTTATGGCAGGACTTGCAGGAAAAAAATTCAGGACCGGATACAGTTTTGATCTTACCCTTTCAAAATTAGCTAATTACAGCTATGGCTCACATGAAATTTCTCTGATTTATTTCTTTGGACAAAAAAATGAAACTCCTGTCCGGGATAAACTATTAATCCCGGCATTCTGAGTATGCATTTTTGCTGATCTCCTTTAAACTACCCTTGTGATCCTTATGGTTATTCTTCACTATCTTTTTCTTTAGAATTCTCCTCCATCTGCCAGGGAACCACAAACCTTTCATGTGCTATATGGTATTTGATACTCCGGTGGTAATAAACCTGGTAAACAGGGTAGTTTTCGAAATCATTACTATATTTCACTTTCCTTTCCATAGTATTCGCTTTTACGAGATACAATGAAATTTGTTATGGATATTTCAATAAAATAATGTAACAGTACCCTGTTGCTTGTGAACCTCCCCGAGAAAATCATAATATTCAAGCACCCACGGATAAACTCCGGCTGCCGCGTTTTGTCCATTTTGCAACTTACCGTCCCATCCGTTCAGAGGACTCTGTGATTCAAATATTTTTTCTCCCCAGCGGTTAAAAATAATTAAACGGTACCCCTTGTCCTCAATCCCCGGAGCAAATAACCTGAATTCACGGTCCTCCTCCTTAAAAGCATTGGGTGAAAATGCCGTTGGCGGGTAAATCTTCTCAATAGAAACTTTTACCTGGCGCCGGGTCGAATCATAACAACCAAAGTCATTCCATGTAAGCAGGGAGACGTCATAAACTCCCATTCCCGGGTACCGGTGCTCCGGACTTTCATCAAATGAGACGGCCGACTGATCTCCGAAATCCCATTTAAACGATCCTGCTCCCTTGCTGATATTATTGAATCTTATTACCGGATCGGTAATATACGCAACCTCCGGATCGGGCACAAAAGCTGCTATGGGAACCGGATAAACATGAACCTTGCCAGGCAAAAAAAGTGTATCACTACAACCCGTAACTGAAGAGTGAGCAGAAATGGTCATATCGTAATATTTCCCATCCGTGGTATATTCAGCAAATATTGAATCTCCGGTACCGGTCTGTCCATTTCCTGCATCCCATTTATAATCAACCTGGTCAACAAGATCCTCAGTAGAAATGGCAAGCCTTGTTTCAACAGGCGGACAACCAGCAATAGTATCAGGAGCCAGATAAAAAACCGGTTTCCTGGTATAACTCTTCACGATTTTGTCACTTTTACAGCCAAATTCTGTAACTGCCTGTACACCTACCTTTACGATTGGCTTAGACCAAATATTAATACCCAGCGGTCCGGCAGTGAGTCCGGGGTCATGAATGATTTCCGAATCCTCAAAATCAGTCAGATCCCATAAAAATCTATCCCTTTCACCTGCTGAACCTACATAATTTATCTCTCCTGATGCCGGATAGCAGACATCTTCCTCGAAATCCAAATCCGCGGCAGGGATTGGATGCACCGTTATCACTTCCGGCAATGGTCCGGAATTTTCACATCCTTCGTCAGAGACTACCTTCATCCAAACATGAAATGTTGTATCAGAAAGTGTATTGTTCTCATAAATATGAGACGGAGCTTTCTCTTCTGATGTTGAGCCGTCTCCGAAATCCCAGAAATAACTTTCTATATCTTCAACATCATTGTTCCCAAATCTTACATTCAGAGGAGGACACCCCGATGCATTTTCTTCCACCCAGAAATCCATCGCAGGAGTTACAGTTACAAACTCGTAACTATCATCAAAACAACCATTTTCATCAATCAGCAATCCTACCTTCCTGTCACGCTGGCCGAAACCCAAAGGTATTTCCACACTCGTCATGTCTTTACCTGAGGCATAGACAGTATCATTCGAATACCAGTAAAATGTAGCCGGCTCAAGAGTACTTCCGGTAAAATCAAGATCAATGGTATACCCTTTACACTTCTCTTCGTCTATATAGAAGGAAGCTTCGGGCTGATGCTGAAATTTAACAGTTATTAAATCAGTATATTTACACTGTCCGAATACCTCCACCTCAAAATCATACTCCCCGAATTTGCCGGCCCTCAAGGTAGGGGTAAGAGTTGAATCTTCCAGTACAACAGTCCCGGCATCAAGAGCATGTATCACAACATCAACATCCTGGTCATACTTAAGACTGATCTGTTGCTCCTGCTCCCCGCATACCAGCAGATCAGACTGATCTAATTGCAGCAGAGGTTTTTGTCCCTTTTTAATAAATCCCGGAGCAGACAATTGTACCTCCGGATCGCCCTCCATACCGCCAAATTCCACAATAAATCCCTGGGGATAATAGTATCCTGTACCACCTACATCAGGAAGGTCATTCCATGACTTAGGCAAAGTAGCGGGATTCATATTCATGTGAGCATAATGCTCTCTCCCCAAATTATTATTGGGTTCACCTCTGTTCCAGAATGAGTAACGGCCTTCCACAGGCCTCCCCCCTTCCTCTGCCGGGCCTCCGCTCCAGAAGGCTGTACCCTTTTCGGGTCCGGTCACCCACCTCCAGTCACCTTCCTTCGCCACATCATTTGCACCTATCCATCCAACTCCGTCGATCTTTGACCAGATAAAGTCATTTTCTATCTCTGAGGTTATAGTGGCCAGGTAACCCTGCAAACCGAAATATTCCATCTTAGATGCCCGTTCATTCGCATCAGTCCAGGTTATACCATGACTGCGGAAATATTTATAAAAATGGCCGGTATAAGGCAGATAATCAGCATCTATAAGACTGACGGAAAAGGATTTAACCTCATTTTCTGCTGAATGGTTCAGATAATCAAAGAAAACATTCCTGACCTCCTCAATATACTCTTCAGCACTTCCCTCTCCTGTCAGTTCCAGGTTACCGTAATCATTGTCCCACTTTGCGGAGAACTTTGATCCGGCATAATAAAGGGTATCACCGCCCTCATTATAATTGGCTATTGATATTTTAATTCCGTCATCAGGATTATCAATAGTGATATTTTGAATTTCAATATAAGGGAAAACCACTACCGGCTTTCCGCAATAATATACCGTATCTGATCCTGCATTCGCAATACGGGGTATTAAATTCTGTTCCCGGGAAAAGACTAATCCTGAAATAAAAATGAGAGAGAGAATAAGAAAAACATTTTTTTTCATTATCACTCAACAATTTATTTCCCTTTGCCTGAAAAATATTTCATAAACTGGGATCTTTCGTAAACCATAGGATCAGATATTTTATTATAAGATACCCTTCCCTGAAAATCAGAAATTCTTTTAAAATTCCAACGCTTCATAAATTCAGTGATCTCTGAAAGCATAGAGGCTATTACCTTATTGCCGTTTATATAGAGAGATGAACAAATCTGGGTAACCGAGGCTCCTGCAAGCAGCTGTCTGACAACTGCCTTACCGTCGTGGATCCCTGTTGATGCTGCAATGTCAATTTCCGGCACTAATGATGAAACCAGGCCTACCCACCTTAGGGTATGTCTTATCTCTACCGGTGAACTGAAGATCTCTGATGATACCAGTTCAAGTTTATCAAGATCAATATCCGGCTCATAAAAACGGTTAAACATAACCACACCTCTGGCACCATTGGCTTTTAGCTTATCCACCATGCTCAGTATATTGCTGTGATAAAGGCCTATTTTTACCGACACAGGAATTGTTATCCGGCTGCAGACCTTATTCAGGATATCTGCATATAGCTGTTCAATCACGTGAGGTTCTTCTTTTCGGCTGACCGGCACATAAAAAATATTGAGTTCAAGAGCGTCGGCGCCTGCTTCCTGAAATTCTCCGGCAAAGGAGGTCCATTCACTGGCTGACACACAATTCACACTGGCAATGACCGGTATGCTGACTGCCTTCTTGGTTTCCTCTATAAGCTTTATATGCGTGGTGACCGAATTATCACGAAGATAATTTCTGATATAGTCTTCCGCTTCAGGGTACCCGGTATTATGATAATCCTTCAGCAGCATACTGGTCACTTCATTATTGATCTGCTCCTCAAACAATGATTTCAGTACAACGGCGCCAATGCCGGCCTCCTCCAGGTTCACTATCTTTTCAACCGAGCTGGTAATACCTGAACTCGCTGCTACCAAGGGATTCTTAAGAGTTAACCCCAGGTAATTTGTTTCTAAATTTACCATACACCTGAATTTAATATTTTTACCTTAAGCCAAAAATTTTGCTGCCAATTCTTACAATTGTGCATCCCTCTTCAACTGCCAGATCATAATCGTCAGACATACCCATTGAAATCTCCCTGAATGAAGGATCCTCAGAGAAGTAGCGATCCTTCAGCTTCTCAAATATTGTCCTTAGTGATCTGAACTCACTCCTTACCAGGGAAGTATCATCGGTGAAAGTCGCCATTCCCATGACACCGGCAATCCGGACATTCTTCATCACCGCAAAAGTCCCGGATCCCAGGATTTCGAACGCCTCCTCTTCCGACAGGCCGAATTTTGTAGATTCGCGGGCAATATGAAACTGCAACAAACACGGAATTACGCGGCCATGCTTTGCCGCCTCTTTGTTCACTGATTTCAAAATTTTAAAAGAATCAATACCGTGGATCATGCTGACAAACGGAGCAATATATTTGGTTTTATTTGACTGAAGATGGCCTATAAAGTGCCATTCAATATCTTTTGGCAGTTTTTCATATTTCTGCAGTAGTTCCTGTACTTTATTCTCACCAAATATTTTGTGCCCTGCCCGGTAAGCTTTTTCAATTATCTCCGGAGGTTTGGTCTTGGTCACGGCAACCAGTCTGACTCTTTCCGGAAGAGAGCTTTTTATTTCAGAAATATTTTCCCCAATATCCATTTTCCGGTAATTTCCAGTCAAAATTAAAAATAAAGAGCTTATTTAAAGCCTATTTTTGAACTATTTGCTTATAAAAGGGGATTTAACAATTTCAGATTTACAAAACAGCCAGTAATACCTGAATGGCAAAATAAATAATTCTCCACTCACACTGTAATATTACAGACCTTTCAATCTCTCCGGAGCCTTCCCTGCATTTACCATTCTTAACTAAGCCATACATATAAAAACACAGTGATTACAGAAAGTATTACCAGGTGAAGCCTCCAGTCGGTAAGACCTTCAAATTTTGCAACACGGCCGGAATAGTTAATAGTTGTTTTCGCCAGTTTCTCCGGTGCAGTTTTTTCGGTAAACGCCGATATAAGAAATAATATTCCCGTAATAATTATCTCGGCCCATAAACCCCTGTAACCAAAATTAAGGGTCAGCTTATGGTGAAGAAAAGGGAAAAGCTGTTTCCCGGTATCAGGCCCGAGTAATTGGTCAACGACAAACAGAGTTGACAATATAACCCCCGCCAATACCGATGCAGCAGCTCCCTTAAGGGTAACCTTTTTGCTGACAATACCAAAAAATATTGCAGGGAAAACAGGTATTACCAGGTAAGCAGTTATTGTTTGCAGGTACTTATATAATCCCTCATCATTTTTATATATAAGATACGCTGCACCAATGCCGAGAAAGGCAACAACAAGTATAACAAGCCTGCCAATGGCAACCTGTTTTTTTTCAGAAGTAAGGGGACTAAATTCAACAATAAAGTCACGAACCACAAGGGTTGATACCGAATTAAGCACAGCAATAAGCGATGTTACCAGGGCAGCCATAAGCGAAGCAAGCAGCAGTCCGCGAAAACCTTCAGGAAGCAGCTTATTAAGCAACAGAACAAAAGTCTGCTTGGTAGCTTCACCCTCCAACTCCCCGGGAAAAAGAGCAAAGGCAATAATCCCCGGTAATGCAAACAGAAATACAGGAGAAAGTTTTAAAAAAGTGGCAAACATTGCTCCCCACCGTGCCTGTCTGATATCCGGAGCGGAAAGAACACGCTGGACATTGACCTGGTCAATGCCCCAGTAAAAAATTCCTGCATAAAACGCAGTTGCCAGTATTCCCCAGAAAGGATAAACAGGATCATCATAGGGAGCAGCGATTACCATCATGTCGGGCGCCTTTTCCATAAGGCCGCTCCATCCTCCTACTTTATCCATTCCGATAAAAAGCATCACTATTGCTCCGCCGATCATTAATAATACCTGTATAACATCGGAATAAGCCACAGCAGTGAATCCCCCGATCATTGTAAACACAGCAACTGAAATTCCTATCCAGAAAACTGTGGTCATAACATTCCATCCCAGAATACTGTTCAAAACAAGCGCTCCGGCAAACATTGTAAATGCCAGCTTGGTCATTATGCTGATAATCAGCATCAATACAGAAAAAAATGTTCTTGCACTGCGGCTATACCTTAGTTCGAGAAATTCAGGAATGGTATAGATCCTGTTTTTCATGTAATAAGGGAAAAGGATTGCACAGGCAAAGCCCAGGGTAATGGCCGTTGTCAACTCGACAGACCCCGCAGAAAGGCCATAACGGTAAGAATCTCCTGATAATCCGACCAGATGTTCAGCTCCAATATTAGTTGCAAAAAGAGAAGCACCGATAACAGGCCATTTAATGGACCTGCCTCCCAGGAAAAAATTCGTACTGCTCTCTCCCGCCTTTTTATGATAAGCCATGTATAAACCAAAGGAGAGGCTGCCAGCCATTACAATCGTCACTATAATCCAGTCGAGAGATGTAAGCGCTAAATCCATAATTCACCATTTATTAGTTATACACTTTATCCTTACTTTTTAAACACTTATTGTTTTAAAAGCTGATCCATCCTCATGATACTTTGGATCATTGCCCTTACAGTATGATAATTGATCTTCCAGGAGTGACCCATGTGTGTCCATACAGGCTCCCCCCTCCTTGTCAGCAGAGGAAACCACTCTCCCACACCCTTGTTTATTACCTTATCAAAAACAAAACGGTGAACATTACTGTAACCCTCCCAATACCTGTCATCTGCAAATAACAATACTCCGTCAAGCAAAGCTGTCAACACTTCAGCCTGCTGCCAGAACTCCTTTTCCCGGTCATAGACTCCTCCTGAGTGAGGGCCCTCTACATAAACACCTCCAAATTCACGGTCAATTCCATTGGTAACAGTATGATCCAATATGGTCTTAAATAACCCGGAATAACCGGAAGTGTCAATCTTTAATATATCAAGAGCATGTTTCAACAGCCAGGCAAACTCGGCATTATGCCCGTAGCAGGTATTATCTGTTGCATTTCCTTTTTGCCCCTCCTCCGAAAACCTGTCCCATCCCCATATTATATCAAATTTAATCTGAGGTGCAACAGTCCAGTCTTCATAAAACTGAGGTATACCGGTCTTATATACAGGATGAATAATACGATGTAACAAAATATCGATTATCTCAAGCAATTTTCTCCTGTGCACATCCTTACCGGTGCATTCATAAAGGGTAGTAAAAGCCTCCATAAGATGCATGTGAACATCGAGAGTTTTTCTGTCACCTCCCTCACTTCCCGGACCACAAAGGGTCCAGTCGCGGTGAAACATCTCCCTGTAACCTCCGTACATAGTATCAACACAATATTTCTGCAGCAGGTCAAAAACCTTTTCTGCATATTCCACTCCCCTCCGGTCGCCCGTTGCCAGTGTATATTCACTTAAAGAATATATTGCAAAACTATGACCATATATTATCTTTTTATCGATCTTCAAATCGCCCTTTCTGTCCATCATCCAGAAGAATCCCTCAAATCCGGAATCCCACATCTTGTCAATGAGAAAATCAAAACCATGTTTTGCCAGACTGGCAAACTCATCTTTATTGTACCCGGCCCTGCATACTGAAGATGCAGTATACAGGCATCTTGTCTGTGCAATCAATGACTTCTCATCATCGCCTGTATCATGCCCCTGCTGATCAAAATGGGTAATAAATCCGCCGTTAGTATTATCTCTCATTCTGGATGACCAGAATGGCAACAACTCTTTAACAAGATGGTTTTCTGCTTCCTCTTTTAACTCTTTAAGCTGCTCTTTTCTCATCTGTAAAAAATATTTTCACTTTTTAAACAAAAACTTATCAAGAAACTCGAAAGAACCTTCTCCTTTTACCATGTGGCCCCCGTTAAAATACTCAATACATGTGTTTCCGGGAAAGTTTATAAGATCAAAATGCCGGCGCACTTTAGCATATTCGTAGCTCACCCATTCATCAACTCCCACTCCGTCGAAATGGCCCCTTTCAACCATAAAAGGCCTTGGAGCTATCAATGCTGCCATCTCTGCATAATTAAAGGTGTGCCCCAGATCCCATTCCGGCATTTCATATTCACCGGCATACATATATGAATACCTGTCGATGACAGAAGAATTTTTTCTAACCCACTCATTAAAATCTCCGGCGCATACCGACAGTGCAAATCCCTCTATAAGCGCAGGAAGTCGCATTGCTGCCTTCCCTCCGTAAGAAAGTCCGTAGTACCCTATTCGTGCAGGATCGATAAACGACTGCTGTCCGAGCCATTCAACAATTCGCTGATTCTGGCCTGTCATAACCGAGAACAGTGATAATTCAACCGGATTGGCTTTTCGCTGTAATACACGAAATTTATCAGCTCCCCTGTAAGGATTGTGAGGTGAAAAAGTTACATACCCCCTTTCAGCAAGCCGTGTGGCAAATCCCTGGTAATAAGGAAACTCGGGCGATTCAGGATCAGTGTTCACAACATCGGACGGTAATCCTTCCAGTCCGTGCTGACAAATAACAGCAGGTCTTTTTTCTCCGGGTTTAATATCTTTCGGAATGATAAGAATGCCCCATGCAAACACATCAGGCCATACATCGAGCATGACTTCGTAACTGGCCAGTTTCTCATTATCCTGCAATAAACGTGCACGCGGATTGGCAGGCATTGCCGGGACAGGCAGTTTGCCTATTACATTATGAAACTGAGTCCGGAAGTTATCTTTAACAGGCTTCTGGCTGGCTACATCCCCTTCAAGAAGATCCCAGAAGTTTTTATTTCTTGTCCTTTCACAAAGAAGCAATACATTTTGAACATGCTGCTCCATACATTTAACTGTGCGTTCCTGTCTCTTCACCGGGTTAATCCATGATTTATTGCCTGGGGCAGGCAAAATGATTTTTTCGGCTGAAAGTTTTACATCCAATCCATCTGCAAACAGATTCATCGCCTCTGCCGAAAAAGGATCCAGGGCTGCACCGCCCGCCCCGAAAATAAATTTCAAATTGCTCCCTCCCTGTGGTAACATATTCTCAGCTCTCTTAACTTCTTCTGAAACTGAACTGAATGACGGCATAACAATCTTTCCCGGAGCTGCTCCTGATGAGCGGCCCTGGCTTGCAGCAGGGGGTCCGGCTATTTCGGGCGCTTTTGCATATTCAATTACCAGCGGCCTGGGCCAGTTCATAACAGCCAGTTCAGCATCTCCGAAATACTTAAGCAATCCCCAAATATTACGGTATATTGGTTCTGTCCAGAGCTCATTGCGATTATTGAAATAGCCGCTGACAAAAGCCGATGAGATGCGGGTATCCATAGCTGATGCATACAATGCCAGTAATCCCCCCTCACCATGACCGGCAATACCTATCTTTACATCTCGTCCTGCATCCCTGTGCCCGGATTCCATCCAGTCTATTGCGGCAAATATTTTTTGCAGTTCATAGCCAATAACATGGCGGCCGACCTCAAATCCCTGTCTGTAGATCCACTCACGATGAGGCAGATTAGTGAAACGGCCTGCAATCCGGCTTCCTGAAAATGTATCGTTCCTGTCAACCAAAACAGGTATAAGCACCTCGCAGCCGGCATCGGCAAGGCGCAGTGCGGCGCCATAACCGTACCCCCCCTCTCCGGAGATGCCTGCCAGTACTTCCGGAAGGACATCAGCATCGGGGATCATTATAACACCGGCCTTTACAGGACTTTTCGGCTGAATAAGAATACCTCCTGCATTAACTCCTTCCAGGACGCTCCATCTGACAGCCCTGATAGTGGCTCTGCCTGTTTCGATAAGAAACTGATTCAGATTTTTATCATTAAGAACTTCCATCATTACAGGCACCCTCGGGTCTGCAACTCCTGTACGTCTTGCCAGCAACTCACGCTTCCCCGAAACAGACTTGTCGAAGGCAGAGGCCGACGAAAAATCCAAATGCCACATCTCCTTTCCGGCCTGTATAACCTTATCATTCTCCTTTGTCAGAAAACGGTCAATTCCCTCTACCATAAGGGCAGAAAGGTCACCCCTCTCCTCCAGCGGGGTAAAGGAAAACTTCACAGGTGGTTGTGCATTGGAGCATAGAAGACCAGAGATAACAACGAGGATGGTCAAAAATATTATCCTACGGTAATAAAAAAGTGAAGAATCCACTTTTCTATCTGTTAGAGCAAGATTTAAATCTGTTTTCATGTTTATACTAAAATTAATTATGGGTCTTTTCGCTTAAGAAGCTGATAAAGAGCTAATAAAAAATCACGGTTATCGGCTGTCAGGTAATCCATTTCACCGCCCATCCTGTTGAATGTCTTACAATATCTCAGGTAATAAGCCGGATTGTCGGCGGGAGGCTCTCCGTCTTTTTGCCAGTCCCATTCTGAATATGCCAGATCCACGACCAGGATATAATGATTGTCAATATGCTCATTTCTCTGAATAGCTAAATTTTGGGACATTGACAAAGCTTTTTCAAAAATCATGGGTGACATAACGGCTGAACCCACCGAGAGGTAGACTCCGTTTTCCAGGTTACTGACGCTGTGTGCATAACCAAGAAAATCATTCAATGCCGTGCGGCCTATTGCCGCTCCGTGATTTAACGGATGGTTATAGATTATATCATGACCTATCATCGGATGCCCTGTGAAGGGCACCTTTAATTTATATGCATTTCCCTGAACCGAATATTCTTTCCAGGGATGCGGAACCTCCATAAATCCCGGAGTTAATCCAAAATGTTGTATTATACCTGCAAAATCTAATGCTGCAGCAGCTGTTTCCGGGTCTGTTTTCATCTTTTCAACAGCATGTTCATATAAAAATGGCAATTCCGGTATTTCGACACCTTCCTCCCAGATCATCTTTCCCACCGATTCGCCATAACCCAAACCCTTGTATGCCCCGGCTATCAATGCAAGGTTAATATAAAAACCGGTCTCTTCCCAGATTCCGAATTGTCCGATGTTGACATTTTCACGGACATCCTCACTTGACTTTCCCTGATATGCAAACTCCCAGTCGTGAATGATACCTGCACCGTTAGTGGCCAGATGGGTTATCCATCCCTCCTTTATCAATGCTGTCAGAGCCGGAGCCATTCCGTTCTTTATAGTATGAGCGCCAAAAGCCATTATTACCGGCCTGTTTAAATTACGGGCTTTCATTATCCTGTCTGCACACTTTCCCGTTATCTTGTTAAAATTTGCCGTACAATTACCCGGTTGCCGGTCTGCCGGAATATGGTCTCTTTCGATATAGACCTTATTTTTCCTGTCAGCCAGCCGTCTGGTCTTTAGCTTATCCCTGTCAAACTTAGTATATGGCATAATTCTGTCCCTATTTAATATTCAACATCTCCAAAAGGCTCTCCATCTGCGAAAAATCCGGTACAACAATATCTGCACCTGCCTTGATAAGTCTGGATCGCTTACCAGGGTTGAGGCTGTGCCTCTTCACTTCATTACTTGCAATACCGACAGTGACGCCTCCCCTCTTTCTGGTTTCCCTGATCTCGACAGGCCCGTCACCAAACGTAACAACCTGTCCCATATTTGAGTCTCCAATGCTGGTAAGTATACGATCCAGCACGATCTTTTTAGCATCTTTTTTAATATCGCCAACTGAGCCGTAGATCCCCCCTTCGAATAAATTGTCATAACCCAGGATCCGGGCTTCATTTTTTACATCTACTTCATCGGTACCGCTTGCAAGATACAGCTTAATACCGGCCCCATACAAAGTCTTCAGAAACAATACGGCATTCTTCATGGTGAAATCTTCAAGCACCAGCTCTCCCCGCAAGATCTTTGTCTCCCTGCTTCTTACCATCTTCAGCAGTTCATCGTTATATATCTCTTTATAGCCAAACTCATCCAGTATCTCACCTTCGGGTACAAGTCCGAACTCCCTGACAAGCTCCGTCAGTCCTTTCATCTGTACCAGAGTCTGAATGCCTGTTGTTTTATCTATATAATCGGCAACCCTTGACTGCACTTTGTGATAAAGCGCTTCATCAGCTTCATTGAACTTCCTGCCGAGAATAGCCTTTATCATCATCGGCTCCATGATCTGCTCCCATCCTTCGCGAAGTGTTGAGATAGTACCGTCATGATCAAATATGGCATGAGTAATATTAAGCTCACCCGGTAATTCTCCCGTCATCTCAATTTCGGTATCCGGGTAATATTTTGCATGCCTGATATCCTCGGCTAACTCCGGACTGTAAACAAAATCTGCATCTTCACCTATCTGCAGTATCTCCGGTGGCGATGCAACCCCTGTCTGAAACAACTTTTGCACTGTAACCCCGGCAACATAAGTTCCAATTTCCGCTGCAACCTCCATGTCATAACCAGCTGCAAGGGTTGCAGCCGCACCTGCCAGGTAGCTGTCGCCCGCACCCACTGTATCAACTTTCGAAAGAATCATCAGTCCGCAAATATCTGTAACTCCTTTTTCATCGACAATTACCGAACCTCTCTCCCCCCTGGTGATAAAGAGGGGTTTGCCATACTTCTCATAGAGCTTAACTGCTGCTTCCTTCACTTCTGAATAGAGCACAACATCTGCGGGCTCCTTGTTTATTCCACATAGAACAGCAGCTTCCGTATCATTCATTTTCCTGTATGCACCATCGTAAAAATCACTGTAGTTTCGGCTGTCGGCAATGAATATCTTTTCCGGGAAACGGCTAATAAGCTCCACCAGCCTTTCTCTAAAGTATTGAGTGTTAATACCTGAAATAACCTGTTCATTAATGATCACCAGGTCTGCCTCCGGAATTTCCCCGGCTAGTCTTTCAATCAGCAAATCAGCCGTCTCCGGAGCCAGCTGGTTAAAATTGCCAAAATCAATCCTGTTCTGTTCTGTATCTCCAATATATGGCTTTGTATATACGTGAGTGGACCAGTTTTCGGTCTGAACTATCAGATCCCTGGTACCTATGCCCGTCTCATTCATAACCTTTACCATCTCATTGCCAAAAGGGTCATCTCCGATAACCCCGTATGCACGAACATCCTTAACTCCCATTGCGGCCAGGTTGCTTGTAACATTCCCAGCACCACCTAAGGAATAACGTTGCTGCCTGACCGGATGAGTAGACATGCCGGTCTCTACAGATATCTCACTTTTTGATTCATCAATGAACCAGTAGGCATCAAGGCAGAAATCCCCGATTACTGCTATACTGACCGATTTGACATCATCTATTATCTTCTCTAACTTTTCTCTGTTCATTTCTATTTAACGTTTCCGGATTCTTATCTTTTAAATTACAAATTAAAAAACTCCTCTTCAACCATCAGACAGATTGCATGGTAAACGGGAAGATGTAACTCCTGTACCATATGTGTGGAAGTTTCAGGAACATTGATCACAACATCACACTCATTTTTCATTTTACCTCCCGTACTGCCTGTCATGCCGATAGTCTTCATACCCATAGCTTTGGCAACTATAATTGCAAACAATACATCTTTAGAGTTGCCCGAACTGCTTAGTCCCAATAAAACATCTCCTTCTCTCCCGTATCCTGTAACCTGTTGGGCAAAAACAAAATCGCCGTTAATATCATTTATTATGGCTGTCATAAGATCATTGTGGGCTGACAGAGATATTGCAGGTAGTCCCTGCTGCAGGCACTCAGCAAGCATGCCTCCGTGTTCGGGAGAAATCAATCTTATTTTCTCCTGAATGCCACGATCTAACGGCCTTTTTTTAACAAAACCCTTCATTAATTCACCGGCAATATGTCCTGAATCGGAACTACTGCCTCCGTTTCCGCAAATTAATAATTTACCGCCTCCTCTGTAATTATCAATAATTATCTGCACAGCTTCGGTTATCTCTGACCGCAGAAAGCTTAATTCTCTATGTTGCTTAAATAATTGGTCCAAAATTTTACTCATAACCCGGTTTTTAATAATCATAGTTGTATGATGCTACACATAATGCAGCGTAATCACCCACCGATTCACCCAGAAGTGCTGGTTTTATCTTACAAACCTCAACTGCTTCCGGTATTGCCTCCTCCCTCAGTATTCTTTCAACATGAGGACTGAACAATGACTCATTACGTGCATAGATACTTCCGATAACAATACACTCAGGATTGATTATATCAATAAGTACCGCCAACCCCCTCCCCAGATATTCAGCTGATATTTTTATTATCTCATTAGCAACAGGATTACCATCATTGGCAGCCATGGCAACCTCCTTCGCCGTCAGTTGCCCCGATCCGGTCAGGTCTCTGCAATATTCAACATCAACTCCTTTTTCGATCTTCTCTTTTAAAATGGTCTTTGCCAGTTGGGCTATGCCTCCTCCGCTGCAAAAACCCTCAAAGGAACCTGCTTTCCCAAAACCGACAGGACCGTCCGGTGCAAGGCGGATATGCCCTACTTCGCCTCCAAGATCATTAGTTCCTGAATAGAGCCTGCCATTTATTATCAATCCCGATCCCATTCCTGTTCCAAATGTAAGGAACACCATATTCCGTGTACCCTTGCCCGCCCCCATAAGCCACTCGGCAAGAGCGCAGGCATTGGCATCATTCTGAACGGAGACAGGAACATCATATCTTTTACGAAACATTTCCACAATTGGTATTTCATCCCATCCCGGCAGATTGGGAGGTGAAAGTATTAATCCCCTGTTTGAATCAAGAGGCCCGCCACAACTGATCCCAATGCCGGCTAACCGTTCTTTGGGCAGGTGAAGCAGCAGTTCATCCGTTTTTTCAAAAAATTCATTCAATATTTTTTCAGCTCCTCTTTCTGTCCTTGTTTCAAACTGTGTTTTGCGGTAGATGTTAAACTTATCATCACCAGCGATAACAGCACACTTAGTGCCTCCGATATCAAGTCCTATGTAATATTTTTCATTTATTGCCTGCATATAATAATTATAAACTGTTTATTATAGTCACTGTCCGGTCTTGTTCCTTACATACCACGATACCCATAAGATATAGAGCATACAGGCAGCTATTACACTGAGGCTTGCCGGTGGCCCGAAGAAAGTACTTATCAATCCCATTATCAGAGGTATAACAGCTCCTCCTGAAACAGCCATTATTAAAAGTCCTGATATTTCGTTAGCACGGTCAGGACTTCTCTTCAAAGAAATTGAAAAAATAACGGGAAACATACTTCCTGCACCCAGTCCCAGAATAAATATGAAGATAAAGGCCACACCTGCAGCAGGGGCTAAAAACAGGCCTGCGACTCCTGCTAAAGCCAACAAGGCAATTATTAACAAAAAAGGCCTGGGCCGGACATAATTCAGGATAACCGCACCAAGAAACCGGGAAATTGTCTCACCTGCAAAAAAAATGCTTATTCCAAGGGCTGCCTTTTCAAAAGCAATGCCATAACCGGCCACAAGCACATTGGCTATATTTGTATTAACTGCCACCTCCATACCCACTATTAAAAATATTGACAGGGCCATCAGTGCAATGAATCTGTCACCCAGCAATCCGAAACAGGATGAAAAAGAGGCAGGTTTGCGGTCAGGTTCAGATTCCTTTATCCTTGTGGCTGAAAGCCAAATAGCAGCAGCTACTGAAGTAATGCCATACACCGCAAACACAAGGCGCCAGTTACCAAATGAAACTGCAAAAAATGTTGCAATTATAGGGCCCAGAAATGAAATTACCGCCTTTATGAACTGAGATGAGCTAAGGAAACTCGGAAGCTTGTCTGAAGGAGAAACGTCCTGCAGCAGGGGATTTGCCGACACCTGAATTATAGTATTTCCTATTCCCAGCAGGATGAATGAGGCAAACATCATTCCGAAAGAGTAGTGAACAAAAGGAAGACCCAATCCGGCAGCCTGCACCAACATACCCAGATTCAGCATCCTTCTTTTCCCGTAACGATCCTGCAATATCCCTGCTGGCACAGACAAAACAAAATACCATAGAAGTACCATCATTGGAAGAAACTGGACAATGAAATCTGAAAGTTTAAAATCCTGTTTAATGTATCCTGCAGCTACTCCGATTATATCAACAAATCCCATAACCACAAAAGAGAGGAATACAGGAAGAAGTTTACCCCAACTTGTTTTATTGCTGTTCATAAATTAAAGTTTTAGTCTTCCGGTAATGATATATTTCTAATCAGACACCGAACAATTTGCTAAAAATAAAATAATTCATAAACATAAACGGTATAATGCAACGACAAATTAAAAGATATTATAGTTACTGTTTTTAAAATTATCAAAGAAACAATCAGTATACTTATATTTTTAATAATATTTTTGTCTGTTGATTACAGTGTTTCATAATAACAGGAACTATGACCTATATTATCAAAAAAATCGGGATAGCATTTTTACTGCTGTCCATTTTACCTGTCAGCCTGCTGAGGGCTCAGGAGAGAGAGCCTGCTGATCATGTCAATCCGTTTCTTGGCACCGACTTTTTCGGTCACACCTACCCCGGAGCTGCCCTGCCTTTTGCAATGATGCATCTTAGTCCGGACACCGGCACAGAAGGATGGAAACACTGTGCCGGATATGTCTATTCTGCCGGTTCAATTATGGGATTCAGCCATACTCACTGGAGTGGCGTGGGCATGGTTGACGGAGGGGACATTCTTCTCATGCCTGTAACCGGCGATAAATTATACATAACTCCGGGCAGTGAGGAGGATCCGGATAAAGGTTACAGGTCACGGTTCAGCCATGACAGGGAAAAAGCTTCGCCCGGTTACTATTCAGTATTTCTTGAAGATTACGGAATAACTGCAGAACTTACTGCTACCACCAGGGTGGGATTTCACAAATACACTTTCCCAAAAACTGATAATGCAAAAATTATCATTGACCTTGGTCATAAGATAGGCAAAAAAAATGAAGATGATGTCGCATACCTTTCAATTACCGGCGACAGGCACATTGAAGGAGAGAAAACTGACGGCACAGGCAAAATATATTTTGCAGCTGAATTCAGCAAGCCGTTTTTTTACTATGGCACTTTTGATGCCGGATATGCAACTCCCGAATCCGGCTCAGGAATATTCCCATACAAGAACGGGGAGAAAGGCCGTGACATTGGGGCATTTGTAACCTTCCGCACAGACAGCGCAGAAGAGATCCTGGTTAAGGTTGCAATATCATATACGGGAATAGAAGGTGCAAGAAAAAATCTAAAAAATGAACTGCCTCACTGGAATTTCAGCCAGGTAAAGAACGAAGCATACAAGATCTGGAATAACGAACTGTCGGGAATTAATATAGAAGGAGCTGCTGAAGAGCAAAAAGAGATATTTTATACAGCGCTTTACCATTCACTATTGGCGCAGTACATCAATCAGGACTGTGACGGCAGCTATTACGGAGCTGACGGGAAAATTCATATTGCCCGCGGTTATAATTACTACGGCTCTTTTTCCTGCTGGGACACATATCGTTCACAACACCCCCTGTTGACACTTATTGCACCTGAACATGTCAATGATTTCATTAAATCAATAGTAGCCAAAACAAAAGAGTACGGGTGGCTGCCCGCACAGCATTTCCAGAATGTCTTCGGAGAAGGAATGACAGGCGATCACCTGGTACCGGTAATCGTAGATGCTTATATTAAGAATTTCCGCGATTATGATGTGGATTTTATTTACGGTGCAATGAAGAAAAAAGCCCTTGAGCTGCCGCAGCCACCAGCTCCTGCTGACGCAGGGAGATCAGGATTGACTTACTATATTGACCGGGGCTACATACCCGCAGATAAAGTGACTGAATCGGTTTCCAAAACGATGGAATTCTCATATGACGACTGGTGTATTGCACAAATGGCAAAAAGCCTTGGATACCATGACGATTACAATCTGTTCATGAAGCGGGCCGGCAACTATAAAAATCTTTGGGATGAGAGAAGTGGCTTTATGAGGCCCAGGAACATCGACGGATCGTGGCTTGAACATCAAAAAGGCAGAGAACAGGAAATCTTAAAAGAAGGAGACCACTCCTGGTATAAATATTTTGATCCCCTTTTGGTCGGAAGAAGGCCAAACAGGCACTATACAGAGTCAAATGCCTGGCAATACCTGTGGGCTGCGCAACACGACATCGAAGGACTTATAAATCTTATGGGCGGCAATGATAAGTTTGTGGTAAAGCTGGATTCATTCTTCAATGCCAGCCCTGTTATAACACCTCCGAAATATGTAGGGGTTGTTGGTACAATAGGCCAGTATGTACATGGCAATCAGCCCTCACATCATGTGGCTTACCTCTATAATTATGCCGGCAAATCCTGGAAAACACAGGAGAGGGTCAGGGAAATCATGGAGAAGCTTTACAGACAGGGTCCCGGCGGACTATGTGGAAATGAAGATATGGGATCGCTATCCTCGTGGTATATTCTCAGCTCTATGGGTTTCTACCCTGTAACGCCCGGTTACGGGGTTTATATGATCGGGAGCCCCTTATTCGGAAGGGTTACTGTTAAGGCCGGAGACCATTCTTTTACAGTAGTTGCCAATAACAACTCACCGGAAAACAGGTATGTACAATCTGCAAAATTGAACGGTGAACCCTTAAACAGAAGCTGGTTGCTGCACAGCGAAATTATCAACGGAGGCCTGTTAGAGTTCAATATGGGACCACAACCTGTTAAAACCAGGGATGGTGAATTTAAAATTTTGCCTGTGTTAACCCCTGAAAATTAAAAACTTTTATCTATTTTTGCAGCGTTAATTTTAAACCGTTGTAAATCCGTTATTTAATAAAAAAACGGAATTGCGGGTTAAACATTGTATCATATAAATTTTTTAAAATGTATTTAACTTCAGAAAAGAAACAGGAATTATTTACCGCTTACGGCAAAAATGAAAAAGACACCGGTAGCGCCGAAGGACAGATAGCTCTGTTCACCTTTCGCATTAACCACCTCACACTACATTTAAAACAAAATAAAAAAGATCACAGCACCAGACGTGCACTGATCAAGCTGGTAGGGAAAAGACGCAGGCTTTTAGATTATCTTAAAAACAAAGAAATTGACCGGTACAGGGCAATCATCGAGAAACTGAAATTACGTAAGTAAAAAATATCTGAAGGGGTGTCAGAATTTTTGTTCTGACACCCCATTTTTTGCATAAAACCTCACCACCCATTATAATTCAATAAATATTTATTAACAAATTATGGTAAAAGCATTAACAAAAACGATCGAAATGTCAGATGGCAGGTCGATAACCATAGAAACCGGGAAACTGGCCAAACAGGCTGATGGTTCGGTTGTAGTAAGAATGGGTGATACCATGTTACTTGCAACAGTCGTCTCCGCAAAAGAAGCAAAGGAAGATGTGGATTTTATGCCTCTTTCGGTTGATTATCGTGAGAAATTTTCAGCTGCAGGAAGATTTCCCGGAGGGTTCCTGAAGAGAGAAGGCCGGCCTTCTGATGATGAAATTCTGGCTGCAAGGCTTGTTGACAGAGCGCTGAGGCCACTATTCCCTGAAAATTATCATGCCGAAACAGCGGTAATGATAACATTGATATCGGCCAACAAAGAAGACTTGCCTGATTCACTGGCCGGACTTGCAGCATCTGCAGCAATTGCAGTGTCTGACGTGCCTTTTGAAACTCATATCTCAGAGGTGAGGGTAGGAAGAATAAACGGAAAATTTATCATAAATCCCACGCATTCGCAACTCGACGAGTCCGATATGGATATTATGGTAGGCGCCTCCTCTGAAAATATCATGATGGTAGAGGGTGAGATGGATGAAGTTCCTGAATCTGACCTTCTCGAAGCAATAAAATTTGCACACGAAGAGATAAAAAAACATTGCAGGGTACAAGAGGAAATGGCAGCTGAACTAAATATTACAAAAAGAGAATACTGCCACGAGACTAACATTGAGGAATTAAAAAGTAAAGTTCAGTCAGATCTGTATCAAAAATGTTATGATATAGCCAGACAGCAAATTAAAAACAAGAACGAAAGACTGTCCGCCTTTGAGAAAATTCGCGACGAATATATTGAAGCATATAAAGAGGCAAACGCAGAAAAGGAAGGTATCGATATTGAGCTTCACGAATCGCTGATCAAAAAATATTTTCATGAAATAGAAAAAGAATCAATGCGCCGTATGATACTGGATGAAAGTATCCGGCTTGACGGACGCAAAACCGATGAGATCAGACCTATATGGGGCGAAGTTGATTATCTGCCGGGAGCTCACGGTTCAGCATTGTTTACCAGAGGTGAAACGCAGTCGCTCACCTCAGTTACCCTGGGAACAAAAATGGATGAAAAAATTATTGATAACGTGACGGTTCAGGGGAAAGAGAAATTTCTGCTGCACTACAATTTTCCTCCTTTTTGCGTGGGTGAACCTTATACTCCCAGAGGCCTCTCAAGACGCGAAGTAGGTCATGGCAACCTGGCTCACCGCGCCTTGAAAAAAATGATCCCTGAAGATTTTCCTTATATTGTAAGAGTGGTTTCAGACATACTTGAATCAAATGGCTCATCATCAATGGCAACAGTCTGTGCAGGTACAATGAGCATGATGGACTCCGGTATGAAAATGAGAAGGCCGGTTTCCGGTATTGCAATGGGATTAATAACTGATAAAAATTCTGAAAAATACTCCATCTTGTCTGATATCCTGGGAGATGAAGATCATCTGGGTGATATGGATTTTAAAGTGGCAGGAACAGAGAAAGGGATTACAGCCACACAAATGGACATTAAAGTTGACGGCCTTCCCTATGAAGTCCTTGCCCAGGCCCTTGACCAGGCCAGAGAGGGACGGATGCATATACTGAATAAAATGCTGGAAATAATTCCTGAACCACGTGCTGATTATAAACCCAACGTTCCAAGGATTGAAATAATTAAGATACCTAAAGATATGATTGGTGCGGTAATTGGTCCCGGAGGAAAAATAATTCAGGCAATCCAGGAAGAGACCAATACAGTGATTGTGATTGAAGAGATAGATGACATAGGGTTAGTTGAAATATCAGGGGTGGGAATTGAATTCATTGAAGCTGCCAAACAAAGAATAAAAGCTATTACCGCTATTCCCGAAGTGGGAGAAACCTATAACGGAACAGTGAAATCATTAGTCTCTTTCGGAGCCTTTGTAGAGATAATGCCGGGGAAAGATGCACTTCTGCACGTTTCGGAAATGGACTGGAAAAGAGTTGAGTCTCCCGAGGATCTGTTCAAAGTGGGCGACAAACTGGAAGTAAAGCTTATTGGCGTTGATGATAAGACAGGCAAACTAAAACTTTCCCGCAAAGCCTTATTGCCCAAACCGGAAGGTTTTTCCGAACAAAAAAGGCAGGGTGACCGGCACCACCGTCAGGACAACAGGCAAAAAACTGACAGCAGACGGGATAATCGGAATTTTCGCCGAAAAACATAGTTATTCCTTTGAAAAATCAAAAAACTCTTTATTTTTGTAATTATTGATAAAAAAATTATAAAATTATTTTAAATACCGGAAATCATGAAAAATCAAATCTTTAAGTCTTTAATTTTAATTGTTCTGGCCTCTCTTCTTTTCCCGGGATGTGCAGGGTTGAAAAAAATGAAAAGAAATGCTGACCAGATTGAGTTCAAAGTAACTCCTGCAGTACTTGAAACACATGCAGGCAATGTCGATATTTCCATAGATGGAAAATTCCCGTCCAAATATTTCAACAGAAAGGCCACGCTGACTGCAACTCCCGTTCTGAAATATCAGGGCGGAGAAACAAAATTTGATCCTGTTACCCTGCAGGGAGAAAGAGTGCAGGCCAATAACAGGGTCATTAGTTACAATGCAGGCGGAATGTTTAGCTATAACGACGATGTAGATTTCGCAGAAGCTATGAGATTATCAGAGCTTTATGTAAATATGACTGCCAGAAAAGGAACCTCCAGCCTTGATTTTGACCCGGTAAAAATTGCAGACGGAGTTGTCGCCACCAGCACCCTGGTTGCCAATTTACCGAAACCGATACTGGGAGTGCGCCGCGAAGTCAATAATACCGGTAAATATGATCCTAACATAGATCCATTTCAAAGGATAGTATCGGATGAGATGCTTGCAGACATCCACTACCTGATCAACAGGGCTAACCTTCGTAATGAAGAAATAACTGCCCAGGATGTTGTTGAGTTCCTTCAGTATACCCAAAAGGCAAACGAAGAAGAAAAAATAGATCTTAAAAATGTGGAAGTTTCAGCTTATGCATCACCCGACGGACCTATAGATTTTAATACCGAACTGGCAGGAAAACGTAAGGATACATCATCTGATTTTCTCGCAAACAGGTTGAAAGAACTGGGCGTGGATGTTAATCTGAGAACAAGGTATACACCTGAAGACTGGGACGGATTTAAAGAAAAGCTCGAAAATTCAAATATCCAGGATAGAGATCTTATCCTCAGGGTTCTTTCGATGTACAGCGATCCCGAAGTAAGAGAGCGTGAGATCAGAAATCTTTCTGCAGCATTTACCGCCCTTGCTGATGAGATCCTTCCGCAACTACGCCGTGCCAAACTGCTGACAAGTGTTGAGCTGATCGGTAAATCTGATGAAGAACTGATGGCTCTTGCCAAATCAGATCCCTCTTCTCTGAATCCGGCAGAACTTTTATATGCGGCAACACTGTTTGAAGACCTCAGTGAACAGCTTTCTATCTATAATTCATTTATCAGAATTTATCCTAATGACTGGCGCGGACCGAATAATGCCGGATATGTACTCGTTCTGCAACGCAAATATAACGAGGCAAAACCATTGTTCGAAAAAGCCGAAAGACTGAAAACAGATGAACCTGTAATTAAAAACAACCTTGGAGCCGTTGCTCTGTATGAAGATAATATTTCTCAGGCTGAAACCCTTTTCGGTGCAGCATCAGGTGCAGGCAAAGAAGTTGATTATAATCAGGGTATTGTAAGTATTAAAAAAGCTGATTATGACCAGGCAGCAAGATACTTCGGAACTTTCCAGGATACCAATACAGCGCTGGCAAAAATTCTTGCCGGTAATAACAGCGGCGCCCTCAGAGACCTGGAAGCTATTCAGCAAACCGATTGCTTCATGAAAGAATATCTGAAGGCTATTATCGGGGCACGGACAGTCAAGGAAACATTGTTTTTTGACAGCCTGAAGGAAGCCTGCAGGATTAATCCGGAAATGAAAGCCAAAGCAAAAACAGATCTTGAGTTTGCAAAATATTTCAGCAACCCGCGTTTTCAGGATCTCGTCAGATAATAAATCACCTTTTAGAAAAAGGCAACTTTTGTAAGGTTGCCTTTTTTTTTGCCTTCAAAATCTTTCAAATCTCGACGGAAAACCGTATTTTTTGGAAATTTTTAAAAAATGCAAATAATTAATAACTACATCGCCGAAAATAAAGAGCGGTTCCTTGAGGAATTGTTCGGATTGCTGCGTATACCATCAGTCAGCTCAGTGAAAAGCCATAGGCAGGATATGTATAAAGCTGCTGAATATTGGAAGAACCTCTTATTAAGTTCAGGGGCCGACAAAGCAGAAATTTATGAGACAGAAGGCAATCCTGTTACCTATGCTGAAAAAATAGTTGATCCTGCCCTCCCGACAGTATTAGTCTATTCACACCTTGATGTTATGCCTGCTGATCCGGTTGAAAAATGGAACTCAGATCCTTTTGAACCAATCATTCGTGACGGGAAAATATGGGGACGCGGAGCTGATGATGACAAAGGCCAGGGAATGATCCATGCAAAAGCTTTTGAATTAATGGTAAAAACAAATACCCTGCCCTGTAACGTCAAATTCATGACTGAAGGTGAAGAGGAGATCGGTTCCCCAAGTCTCGGCAAATGGTGCAGCGACCATAAAGAGATGCTTAAAGCAGATATTATTCTGGTTTCTGATACATCACTTCTGTCTGAAAAGATCCCCTCGATTACTGTCGGACTGAGAGGTCTTGCATACTGGCAGGTGGAAGTTACAGGCCCTGATCATGATCTGCACTCGGGGATTTTCGGAGGTGCAGTTGCTAATCCGGTTAATGTCCTTTGCACAATTATTGACCAAATGACAGATAAACAGGGTAAAATTACTATTCCCGGTTTTTATGATGATGTTATAGAGGTTTCTCCTGAAGAACGTAAACTTTTAGGGTTGGCGCCATTTGATGAAGATGAATATATGAAAGCAATCGGTGTCGATGAGCTGGCAGGAGAAACCGGCTATACAACTCTCGAACGGACTGGCATAAGGCCTTCATTTGATGTTTGCGGTATATGGGGCGGATACACAGGCGAAGGATCTAAAACAGTACTTCCTTCAAAAGCTTATGCCAAGATATCAACAAGACTGGTACCAAACCAGGATCATAAAAAGATCAGCAAATTATTTACAGAACATTTTCAAAAAACAGCCCCTAAATCTGTTAAAGTAGATATAACCCCGATGCATGGCGGACAGGGTTATGTGTGCCCTATTGATATTCCTGCCTATAAAGCAGCAGAAAAAGCATATGCAGATGTTTACGGTACCAGGCCGGTCCCTGTAAGAACAGGAGGGAGCATTCCAATTATACCAACATTTGAAGAGATACTGGGTATAAAATCTGTACTGATGGGGTTTGGATTAGAGTCTGATGCAATTCATTCACCAAATGAAAATTTCCCTGTTGATCAGTTTATAAAAGGTATCAAAACAATTCCACTATTCTATAAATATTTCGCAGAAAGCTATGAGTGAGCTAAGTATAAAAAGTAAAATTTTTATTGATCAATTACTTGTGTTTTTGATAATTAATTGAAAAACAATTTAATAAATTTTTAAAATTT
>CAZBWK010000003.1:0-72130 GCA_964495655.1 uncultured Prolixibacteraceae bacterium
TGAGAACATATGGAACCGTTCGTTCCTCACTCTCACAAGAAAATTTTAATCATTCAAATCTGTCATATAGCCTGTCCCGTCTTCAGTCGGTGTAATACGCATTAATTGGGATTATATTTTTCAAAATATATTTTCAGGCTTTCGCCTATTTTGTCAGACAACTCATTATTCTGGTGATTCCGGGCTGTCCTTTCCATTCTTTGAAGATAGAAGAGGTTTCGCTGTATCTCTTCATTTACACTTTGGGTCTTTAGGAATTTCCTGTCCAGTGCAAGGAAATAATTCAGTTCATCATTAAATACATTCAATGCGTCCTCTAAAATTTTATTCCCCCTATCTGTTGCTCCTGCGTTGAAGTAACATTCAGTAAGTTCGAGTGCAAAATAGTCGTAAGGCACAATATCAGGTGGTACCAGTTCAAAGCATTTGTCAACAACAGTGATGGCTGAATCTTGTTTACCTTCCTGTATCAATGCTGTTGCCAGCCTGCTGAAGCTGTTTCTGATATTTATCATCATACGCATATTATTTTCATCAATGTATACATCAGGATCATTCATATTCCCGTACCTGAACTTATTCATCAGGTTGTCGTACATGATATCTGTTTCCACCGTACCGTGTGAAAACCTGTCAGAAGAAGCATCTCCCTTCACCGGAACCAGTCTGTATCCGAACCCTTCAACCCTGAAATAGTCCTGAAGGTTCATGTATTTATTGCGACCGACAGTGATTGCCCAGTAAATAGGACGTTCCCAGTTATTAGTTGCCAGCATATCCAGAATGATCATCTCATCCTTCGGAATATAGTTTTTATTTGACAGGTCAATTGTAATTGAGTCGACAATCTTATCATAATCTTCAGGTTTCACGACATTATTTTTAATGACAGCCTCTTTATCGATTTTATATGTCAGCACTTTTTTTGGTATATAAGCTGCGTTTCCGGCCTGTTGAAGCTTTGTTGCAGGATTATCATCAGTGATAAAATCAACAGCCTCTTTAAGGCCGACAGAATTTCTTGATATTCTGGGGTCATCCATCAGGTAAACTATATCGCGGGTACCCTGCCGGTATTTTTCGGGATCCATTGATATTGGTATCGGGTCTGATTCATAAGCTTTTCGTCTCATTTGATTTATGTACCAGTCGGTCTGAAGATAACTAAGGTTACAAACTCTCACATCAGTTCGCACTCCTTCTACTTCCTGGTTATACCACAATGGGAAAGTGTCATTGTCTCCGTTTGTAAATATAATACCGTTTGGCTGGCATGTTTTAAGGTAATTTGCTCCCAGGTCTCTTGCTGTATAACGCCCTGACCGGTCGTGATCGTCCCAGTTTTCGGCCGCCATGATTCCCGGAACAAGAGTAAGGGTGAGAATAGCTGTGATCCCGGCAGCAATATTTCCGGGCATATATTTTTTCAGAGCTTCGACAATTGCCGGCACTCCAAGTCCTATCCAGATAGAAAAGGCATAAAATGATCCTGCATAGGCATAGTCCCTCTCTCTCGGCTGGTGTGGATATTGGTTGAGATAAACCACAATAGCAAGGCCTGTCATGAAAAAGAGCAGGAATACGACCCAGAGTCCCTGTTTCCCTTCAACTCCCTTGTTATACTGGAAGAATATTCCGAGAATTCCGAGCAGTAAGGGCAGAAAATAATACTTATTCCGGGCTTTATTGTTTGCAAACCTGGCAGGAAGGTTTTCCTGGTCTCCCAACCGCCATTCATCAATGAATTTAATTCCGCTAATCCAGTTTCCGTGGAGCACTCCGCCATGTCCCTGTATATCATTCTGACGGCCGGCAAAGTTCCACATGAAATAGCGAAAGTACATATGCCCTGCCTGATAACGAAAGAAAAAGCGCAGGTTTTCAGCGAAAGTTGGTTTAACGATTGTTTCAATCTCTCCGTTTTCATTTCGGTGTTGCACACGTCTTCCCTTGACATGGCCCCATTCCTGATAATCCTGAACATGTGCAGGTTCCATGTTACTCCACATTCTCGGGAAGAAAGTTGTGAATTTGTCATCATAATTTGGTACTACTCTATGATCAGTGATAACATATTTGCCGTCAATTTGTGAGTAAATTGGTTTTCCTTCCTTATACCGTTCTGCCGGGTCCAGTGGAGAATTATAATACTGTCCGCGAACGAGAGGCCTGTTCCCGTATTGTTCCCTGTTCAGGTAACTGAGCAGGGCAAATACGTTGTTTGGACTGTTCTGGTCCATTGGCGGTTTTGCAGCAGAACGTATAATGATAAGTGCAAAAGTTGAATATCCGATAAGTATTACTGCAATACCAACGATTATTGTATTCCAGAATATTTTGTTTCTTTTTGTAGTGTATCTGATTCCGTAAACAATAGCTGCAATAATCAGTGCAATGTAGAAAAGTGCACCCGACTTATATGGAAGTCCGAACGAGTTGACAAAAAGAAGCTCAAACCATGAAGCAACTGTAACAGTTCCGGGAATGATCACCCACATAGTTATCGATAATAGAAGGACAGATGCTCCGAGTGCAGCAATGAAGCCGTTTCTCGAAGGTTTATATTTTTTAAAGTAGTATACAAATACGATAGCCGGTATTGCCAGCAGGTTAAGAAGGTGTACCCCTATCGACAAGCCCATGATGTAGCAAATAAAGATCAGCCACCTGTTGGCATGTGGTTTGTCAGCTATATTTTCCCATTTTAATATTGCCCAGAACACAATAGCTGTTAACATAGATGAGAATGCATAAACTTCGCCTTCTACAGCAGAAAACCAAAAAGTATCAGAAAATGTATAAGCAAGAGATCCAACTGATCCGGCAATCATAATAGTAAGTGTGGTGCCGTTTTTAAGATCATCGGTATCAGAAATTATTTTTTTTGCCAGATGTGTTATGGTCCAGAAAAGGAACATAATGGTTACTGCACTTGCCAGGGCCGACATGGCATTTATAAGCACTGCGGCATTTTCACTGTTGGCAAAAATGGTAAAAAGCCGTCCGAATATCATAAATACCGGTGCTCCTGGCGGATGGCCAATCTCCAGTTTGTATGATGTGGTGATGAATTCACCGCAATCCCAAAAGCTGGTGGTTGGCTCAATAGTCAGTAAATAAACTATCGAGGAGATAGCAAAAACTATCCAGCCGGTTATTGTGTTAATAAGATTATAATTTTTCATCTGGTTAAAATTTTATAATTACTTTCAAAGGTATCATATGGCTTGCACCGGTTTCGGCCGGGGGAACCCGCCTAACGATATGATTTAACCTGTTTATTTTTAATATATCACACATAACCACCGCATTTAATAAAAATATTACTGAGCGATCTTTCATCCTGCCATCTGGTTCAAGGTTATTCTGTCAATCATAGCTGTGGCTGATCAGATATTATTTGCGAAGATAATTGTTTTGTAATAAACAAACAGACCGCAAGGTTAATTTAAGAAATTTTAAAAATTAAGGTATTGATGACGGGTATTCCTAATTATTCCTGATCAGTTTATTTAGTTTTTCTTTATTTAAGATAGTTACCGTTCTCTTCTCTATAATAATCAGTTTTTCTTTTTGCATTTCTGAGAGCACACGGGCAAGTGACGGACGTGTTACTCCAAACAGGTCAGCCAGTTCCTGCTGTGTATTTTTTAGTTCGATCGAATGAAAACGGTCTCCTGCTTTTTGTAAAATGTAATAGGCAATTTTTTCCTTTATTGTTTTGATAGTTAACAAGTTCAGTTTTTGCGTAAGGAATTGTGCACGCGATGATATTGCGTTTAAATAGTTTTTCAGAAGTTGCGCATTAAGATGGAGCAATTTTAAAAAATCATCTATGGGCACGGACAGAATGGTCACGCTGTTATTTGCAATCACAGTAACCGGGAACCTGTTGTCAGAGCCAAACAGAAAAGCTGTTGCCAATGGCCTCGGGGCTTCTATATCTTCTATTTTTATTGTGTTCCCTGAATAATCGTGAATCTCTCCGCTGACACTGCCGTTAAGAATTATATAGAGGTACTTTACCTGGTCGCCCGCAAGAGCTATTATTTCTTGTATTTTATACTTTTTAATCTGATAATGAACCTTATCAAGAAGCAGGTTGGCTTCTTTTTCATCTATTCCCTGAAAAACCGGACACCTTTTTAGTGATTTATAATCTATCATTTATACGATTTGTAACAATTGATACATTTTTTACAATTCTATTGCATAATTTTGTCAGAAAGATAGTGTAATAATATTAATTTTTAAATCAGATATATTATGAGTATGTTTTGTTTTCAGTGTCAGGAAGCAGCAAAAGGAACAGGCTGCACAGTAAAGGGAGTATGTGGAAAAACAAGCGACGTGGCAAATCTTCAGGATACCTTGCTTTATATCTTAAAAGGTATTAGCTGGTATAATGATAAGTTACGGGCAAAAGGGTTGAATTCTTCTGCAGTCGATAAATTTATCTTTGACGGATTATTCAGTACGATCACTAATGCAAATTTCGACAAAAACAGCTTTGTTAAACGTATAGATGAAGCTTTCAGTCTCCGTGATGAACTTCACGGTAAATGCAAAGAATCATCAGTTGAATTACCTGCTGATTTACCCGATTTCGCTACATGGAGAGGGTCAGCTGTCGAAGAATTAGAAGCCAAAGGCATGAGTGCCGGGGTGCTAAGTACCGAAAATGAGGATATCAGGTCTTTAAGGGAACTGGTGGTTTACGGATTGAAAGGTATGGCTGCTTATGCCGAGCATGCATGGAACCTGGGATTTAAAAAAGATGAGATCTTTGCGTTCATGCAGCGTGCATTGGTTGCTGTAACTGAAGATTTGAGTGTGGATGAACTTGTGCAACTGACCCTTGACACCGGGAAGTTCGGGGTTGAAGTTATGGCATTGCTTGATCAGGCCAATACATCCGCCTATGGTAATCCTGAAATTACAAAAGTTAATATCGGCGTAAGAAACAATCCCGGGATACTTATTTCTGGCCATGACATGAAGGATATGGATGAACTGTTGAAGCAGACCGAAGGGACAGGAGTGGATATATACACTCACAGTGAAATGCTTCCGGCAAACTACTATCCTGCATTTAAAAAGTATAAACATCTTGTTGGGAATTACGGCAATGCCTGGTGGAAGCAAAAAGAGGAGTTTGAAACCTTTAACGGACCAGTCCTTTTTACAACCAATTGTATTGTTCCTCCTCTGAAGAATGCATCCTATACAGGCAGGATATACACAACCGGTGCATCAGGCCTTGAGGGAGCAGTGCATATTCCTGACAGGAAAAACGGGGAGATGAAAGATTTCAGCATAATCATTGAGCATGCTAAAAAATGTGCACCGCCACAGCAAATTGAGAACGGTGAAATTACGGGCGGATTTGCTCATGCACAAGTATTTGCACTGGCTGATAAAATTGTTGATGCAGTAAAATCCGGAGCTGTTAAAAAGTTTTTTGTAATGGCTGGTTGCGATGGCCGTATGAAAAGCAGGGAGTATTACACCCGGTTTGCTGAGCAATTACCCAAAGATACGGTAATTTTAACTGCAGGATGTGCAAAATACCGTTATAATAAGTTGCCATTGGGTGATATAGGCGGTATTCCGAGAGTTCTTGACGCAGGACAATGTAACGATTCATATTCACTGGCGGTTATTGCTCTTAAACTTAAAGAGATTTTTGAATTAAGTGACATCAATGACCTTCCTGTTGCCTATAATATCGCCTGGTATGAACAAAAGGCAGTGATTGTTTTACTTGCATTGCTTTACTTAGGGGTTAAAAATATCCACCTTGGTCCGACATTGCCGGCTTTCCTTTCTCCGAATGTAGCAAAGGTGCTTACTGAAACATTTGGCATTGCCGGAATTACTGAACCGGAAGCAGATATTAAGATGTTTATGGGTGAAAGCGCAGCATAAGATTTTCAATATTAAATAAAAAAGAATTTAGTCCTATTTAAAATATTAATTTTGCAGTCAGGCTGACGAAATAGTAAATTTGTAATTAATATGTAAATGCGATTAAATCAATAAATTAAAGTAATATTATGAAGAGAATATCAGAAGTTGTAAAACCGGGTGTCGTAACAGGGCCCGATGTGCAATATATTTTTAAGGTAGCCCAGGAAAATAATTTTGCACTTCCTGCAGTCAATGTTGTTGGTTCATCATCAATCAATTCTGTAATGGAAGCTGCCAAACTGGCTAATTCACCTGTTATAATCCAGTTTTCGAATGGCGGAGCAGCTTTTAATGCCGGTAAAGGATTGAAGCTTGAAGGTCTTGAATCTGCAGTAATTGGAGCAATTGCAGGGGCAAAGCATATTCACACTCTGGCTGAAGCATACGGAGTCCGGGTAATACTGCATACTGATCATGCTGCCAAAAAACTTCTACCATGGATTGACGGGATGCTTGAAGCAGGTGAAAAACATTATGCCGTGACAGGAAAGCCTCTCTACAGCTCTCACATGCTGGACCTTTCTGAAGAGACACTTGAAGATAATATTGCTATCAGCAAAAAGTATCTTGAAAGAATGAGTAAGATCGGCATGACCCTTGAGATCGAACTTGGGGTTACCGGTGGAGAAGAGGATGGTGTTGACAATACCGAAGTCGACAGTTCAAGGTTATATACACAGCCAGAAGAGGTTTGCTATGCTTACGAAGAGCTTAGCAAGGTAAGCCCTGATTTTACAATTGCTGCTTCTTTTGGGAATGTTCACGGTGTTTATAAACCAGGGAATGTGAAACTTCAACCGATTATTCTGAAGAAATCACAGGAGTACATTAAAAATAAATTTGGCCTTAAAGAGGATAATCCTGTTTATTTTGTTTTCCACGGTGGTTCCGGTTCGTCACATGAGGAGATCCGTGAAGCTATAGATTATGGTGTAATTAAAATGAACATTGATACTGATACTCAGTGGGCATTTTGGGATGGTATCCGTAAATATGAAGCTGAAAAGCATGATTACCTGCAGGCCCAGATAGGTAACCCGGAAGGAGAAGATAAACCGAATAAGAAGTTTTATGATCCCCGTGTATGGCTTCGTAAAGGTGAAGAATCAATGGTTGCCCGGTTGCAGCAGGCATTTGAAGATCTCAATGCAATAAATACAATTTAGTTAAGAGATAAAATTGAGTATATAAAAAAGGGGCACTGAATTTTCAGGGCCCCTTTTTTATATATCCGGCTGCCATGATTTATCCGTTCGCTCAAGCGAACGGCAATGGATAAGGCATTGAACAATCTGGCTGCCATGATCAGAGCCTTATCCATTGCCGTCGGCTTCAGCCGACGGTTGTTAGAGCTCTTTGATTCTTATATTTCTGAATTTCAGTTCTGAACCATGCCCGAGAAAACCTATATATCCTTCGGTCTTTTTCAATCCCGGATGATCCCTGCCGTCCATTGTGCCGTTTTTACTGGCTTCGGCTGTGTCTCCGTCAAGGATAACCGTACCGTTAAGGGTAACAGTGATGCGGGTACCTTTAACTACTACCTCCTGTTCATTCCATTGTCCTACCGGTTTCAGGAATCCTCTTTTTGCCGGGATCACACCATAAACAGAGCCATGGTATTGGTATTCCCTGAGGTTTGCATATACAGGGGCCGTATTATCCAGTATTTGCAATTCAATTCCTGAATATGCAACATCTCCTGTAAGAGGAGCTCTTATTCCCAGTCCGTTATTTGCACCGGGTGTAAGTTGAAATTCAAAACGGATGATAAAATCGCTGTACTCTTTGTCGGTATAGAGGTTACCATGGCCTCCCCTTGAGGGCCTGACGAGAAGTTCACCATTTCTTGGAATATAATCTGTTGTATTACCCTGCCATCCTTCAAGGTTCATTCCGTTAAACAGTGATACAAACCCTTCATCTATCTCTTCTTTAGTCAATCCGTATTCCTTTGTATTAATTTCACGAACATAAATATCCCTGAATGCAAGGTCTGTACCGTGAGCCTGAAGCTCAAGAGGGCCTTTTTCAAAAATAGGAATACTGCGGTCCCAGTAGTTTTCCATGATAACATTATCGACTACCAACTCACCGTTAAAATAGACCGTGACTTTCTCTCCGATCATTGTAATGTGAAAAGTATTCCACTCTCCAATAGGATTATCAGCTACCTTCAGAGGTTTGCTTTCATGTTTTTGATTGTTATACAGACCGCCTGAACCGACCTGTGCACCTACTTCAACTCTTGTTGTATCCCAGATCTGAACCTGAGGTGTTCCGCGAAGATAGATACCGCTGTCACCATCCTTTGTTATTCTCCAGTCAACTATCATTTCAAAATCGCCATATTCCTTAATTGTGCAAAGATTAGCTCCCTTACCGTTAAACACAATGGTATTGTCTTTTACACTCCAGTTTTCCAGCATCGCCTTGTTAGCTTCCACCTGTTTTTTTGCCAGTTCCTCTTTACTCATCTTTGCACGGGTTATCGGGTTACCAACCAGTCCCTGCCAGCCATCGAGGTTTTTACCGTTGAAAATTGAGACAAAGCCTTTTTCATCTGGCATTTTATCGAGATAGTTCTTAATATTGATCTTATCATAATCGCTTTCAGCACCGCTGATTAAAGAAGCTACCCTTTTCAGCATATTTTCTACAATTTCGCCTGTAAATCCGTTTTCACCGTTGTCATCCGGCAGCGCTATTTTCATTATTGCACGCGCTGCTGACTGCTGAAGATCGCTGTTGTCAAGATATTGTTCAAGATAAACCAGCGAGAGGAATGTTTTTAAATTACCTATTGAATTAATAACCGCTTTTTTATCGTCATCGCTATTTGCATAAGGCATAATTTTTCTGTACTGTAACAACTTTTGGTCATCGGGAAGATTTGCAGAGCGTACCTGGCGCACAAAGCTTTCAAATGCCTTTTTTTGATGATCTCCTGAATATGATTCACAAATTTCATAGAGAGAAGCAGCGGCCGAATACTCTTTCCAGTTTGTCAAAGCTTCAAAAGCTGCCTGTTTTACAGAACCTGACGAATTATTGAAATAGTCTGTTACTGTCTTTAATGCAATATCTCCTCCTAATTCCGGAAGGATGGGAATTAGACGTTCTTTATTTCCGCTATTTTTCAATGTCTGCAGTATTATACCGTTTTCTGTTTTTTCAGCCGGTACTCCTTTTGCTGCAGCCACAACAGCTGACTGCACCTGATTTATCTCTTTGTCATTATTTACCGAAAGCAGAAGATTGATCAATTCAGGCAGGTTATCGGCGGCAGCTACACTCTTAAGGGCATTGAATGCTGATTCTTTTTCTTCCTGGTTGCCTGATTTGGTGAGGCTTATGATATCCTGAAAGTATTCCTCTCCCGATTTTGATGCAATAAGGTCAACTAAAGCAGCCTTGACAGCACCTGAAGTACGGGTCAGACCGGCGGCTACCGGTTTTAAATGATCCCGGTCAAGCAGCTGCATAAGTGCATTTTTTGCTTCAGGCACATCATTGCCATTAAGCAGGTGAGCAGTAAGTTGTGGAACAGCGTCTTTACCTTTTAGTTTAACAAGGGCAGAAATAGCCTCCCTTCGGATGTCAGGTGATGTTGAACTTAGGTTTTCTGATATGAATTCTATTGCCAGGGGATCACCTCTTCTGCCGAGCATATCAATTATCTCTGCCCTGACTTCAGGAGAAGCCGCTTGCGCTTTGTTCAGCCACTGTCGGGTACTGGCAATATCTCCTGTTTTTTCAGCAATGTTAAGTACCGACATGCGGAATGCTTTATCGTTGTTGTCGACACCCTGCAGTAAAAGAGGCATTGCCTCATAACCGAAATGTTTTGCATATACAGCAAGGGCTCCTGAATAGTTGTGCAACCTGTCGTCTGAGCGGTTTGCTTTCATAATTGCTTTTAAAGCTTTTTGGCCCTGTTTTAAGTTGCCAGACTGTGTCAGGTTATCGGCATACACAAGAAATGCTTCAGCAGCATTAGTCGGTTCATATTTGAAATCCACCTTTTTAGCAGCATTGAACAACAACTGGTATGAAGCAGGGTCACCTAAATTTGCCAGGGTTGTATAAACCACTTTCCGGAGAGCGGGATTATCAGAACCAGCAAAAGCAGAGACCGGCTTTTCGGCAAATCTGTATTTCAGTTCGCCCAGCGCTTTTATAAGGGTGATCTTTGATTGTTCCGCAGAGTTAGGAAGAGCTTCCAGAAGGGCACGTCCTGCTGTTTCTGAACCTATAGACAAAAGAGTCTGGGTAGCTGGTTCAATTAATTTTTCGTCTGACAGGTATTTTTTTACCTCATCCACCGACCTGCTGCCTCCGATAAGATTTAACTGGTTAAGTAAAAATGTCTTGACCTCAACGTCTGAATGTGCATTCAAAGCTTTCAGCAGGCTTGTTTCAACGAAGTTGCCTGCTGATTCTTTTCCAAAGCTGCCGGCATAGCGGGCAAGATTGTTAATGGCATAGCGGACTGCTGTATCGTCGCCAACTCCGGGAGGAGTTAACTGGTCAGCCAGCTTTTGAAAACCTTCCGCCCCCAATCCAACCAGCTCATTCATCAGCCTGTCGCGGTGTACGAGGTCATTTGCCGGCATTTGAGCCAGTATGTCAGCTATTTTGGTATCCATTGTGCGCCTGTCCTGCGCCACTGTCATGGTTGAAATAATGGCAAATATCAGAATAGCAGTTAATTGATATATCTTTTTATTCATTTTCATTGTATTATAAATTATTATTTATCAGATAGTCCACTGACCCCTCATGGGCTGGTTTATTAAGCGGTTTGCTGCTTCATCATCAATAAATTCCAGTTTTACAGGGTCAAATTTCAATGACCGTCCAAGTCTTACAGCTGTGATACCGAGATTTACCAGTGTAGCAGAACGGAATCCGTTTATTTCGTTAAGTGCAAACTTTTTGCGGGTCAAAACAGATTCTGAGAAGATTGAAATCTGAGGTTCCGGTTCGGGAAGTGTTTTCAGGAATTTCTGGAGGTTTGGAATATTTGACCTGAATCCCTGTAATATTTTGCCTCCGGGCCCTTCAATATATGCTGCATCTTTATCTCTGTTCTCGCCGTCCAGAATGATCTTACATCCGTCAGCATAGGTATATTCTATTCTGCGCCATGACCCAACAGCATCATAGTGTTGTTGAGGCGCATCTACGTCAATTCTTACAGGACTTGTATCGTCCTTGCTTAAAAGGTATTGAACAGGATCAAGGTAATGCTGTCCCATATCACCGAGTCCGCCACCGTCATAATCCCAATATCCGCGGAATTTGGAGTGCACCCTTTCCGGATTATAAGGTTTGTAAGGGGCAGGCCCCAGCCACATATCATAATCCAGATTTTCGGGAACTGGCATAAGTTTCAGGTTATGTTCACCGCTCCAGAAGAACTTCCAGTTGTAACCGGTTATTCCGCTCACTGTTACCTTTAAAGGCCAGCCAAGGATACCGCTGGCGATGATTTTTTTCAACGGTTTCACATCGGTGCCGAGTCCGTAAAATGTGTCTTTGAACCTGAACCAGGTGTTGAGCCTGAACATCCGGCCATGTGCATTAACAGCTTCCACAACTTTCTTCCCTTCCCCGATAGTGCGGGTCATTGGTTTTTCACACCAGATATCTTTTCCTGCCTTTGCCGCTTCTGCTGCCATTATACCATGCCAGTGGGGCGGGGTGGCAATGTGGATTATGTCTGCTTCGGGCAGTTGAAGAACTTCCCTGAAATCATGAAATTTTTTGACTTCATAGTTAATCATACTTTGGGCTTTTTCAAGATGCAGCCTGTCAACATCACAAATGGCTACTAAACGTGTACCTTCATAGGGGATATGTCCGCGGCCCATACCGCCGACACCTATGATTGCTTTGGTCAGTTGATCGGAAGGGGGTAAATACCCGTTTCCGCCCAATACATGCCTGGGGATAATGGTAAAACCTGCTCCCGCAACTAATGCGCTTTTTAGAAACCTTCTTCTTGAAGATTGATTTTTATTATTCATATGTTGCTTGTTAAAAATTTGTAATTCAATATTTTTTTATACCTGCCTGATTTCAAAGGTGCCAATTCCTTGTCCTGATTTCAGCCCGGGAACCCGTATATGGTTTAATAATACTCCTGCTTCCCGATTTAACCGGGATGTTCATTTCTTATGAAAACTCTGAATTTACATAAATTATTTCAAAGATAATATTTGCATTCTAAAAATGGATTACATGCAAAATATTTCTTGTCAGGATCCTTTCTGTATAGCTGCATGCAGAACCAAAATAACAGCTTATCATTGTAATTCAATTTTAGCTTTCACGGGAAGGTGGTCAGACAGTTTAATTTGAGGTGTGGAAGAACTGATTACTTTCCAGTTTTTTGAGGGTTTATAAAATATATAATCAATTTTAGAATTCGGATTCTCTGAAGGAATTGTATAATCCGGACTACATGCCTGTTCCCATTTTTTCATCCCTTCCCTGATTTCCGGAGAATCCGGCTTTCCGTTGAAGTCACCGGCAATTATCAGAGGGTATATGTTTTTTTTAAGCGCTTTATTGATTGCCGCTACCTGCGCCTTTCTCACCCCCGATACTGAATGGTCAAGATGGGTGGAAACAAAGGTAAAGCATTTTCCACCGGGAAGTTCAACATCAGCAATTAATGCCGCCCTTTGCTCTTTTGCTCCCTCCGGCATGGGCAGCATTATTTTTCTTGTCTTTTTAAACGGGTATTTAGACAAAATGCCTATACCGTAGTAACCTCCCGAGTAATCGATAGTCCTGGCATAAGCAGTAAGCATACCTGTCAGATACCCGAGCCCGGTGATGAAATCTTTTCCATTCTGATGGGGAGCTGCCGGCCTGTTTGTTCTGACATCAACTTCCTGTAAGGCCACTACATCGGGATTTTCAGAATTTATATACTCTGCAAATTGTTCTAAAGAGGCAAGTTCCCCAAATCTGAGATTATAACTTAAAACTGTCAGGGGTAACGGTTCATTATCATTGTCCGGCTGACCGGAAACAACTGCAGGATCTGCAAGAAGTAAAGCGAATATAAAGATCCCGCTGAGAGCAAGGGTTAATTTAGTATTTGAAAACATATCAGAATAATTTGTTAAACTTCTCTTTTAATACTGTTTTTACCTCTTCTAACGGGACTTCCCGATCCAGTTCTTTTTTTATCGATGTTACTCCAAGTGTCATTCCGCAGGGATTGATATATCTGAAATAATTGAGGTCGGTGTTTACATTGAGTGCAAATCCGTGCATAGTAACATAACGGCTTACACGGACACCTATTGCACATATCTTACGGGCATTCAGAGGATGTGCTGCTTCAATCCATACTCCTGTGGCTCCCTCTTTGTGACTACCCTCAATGCCAAAAACGGACAGCAGCTCGATTATCGCATTCTCCATCTTTTCGATATACTGTCGTACACCAAGTTTATAGTACTCAAGGTCCATTAAAGGATAGCCCACGATCTGGCCCGGACCGTGATAGGTTATGTCGCCTCCCCTGTTAATCCTGAAAAAGGTTGCATCTATTTTTTTCAGAAATTCTTCGTTTGCGAGCAGGTTCTTTTCGTCACCGCTTTTACCCAGTGTGTATACATTTGGGTGTTCTACTAAGAGAAAGAAGTTTTTTCCTGAGGGTTTCCCCAGCCTCTTTTTATCTTCTGTGATTTCCGAAAGTAACATCTCCTGGAAGTCCCAGCAGGATTTGTAATCTTTAAGTCCGAGGTCTGTGTAATTAAAGTCTGCCATCTGATAAATAGGTTTTTATTTCTCCACAACAATGATGTCCTGGAAATCTGTCAATTCTCTTTTGTTTTTAATATTTTTCCAGTAACCGTGAACAATATTGGTAATTCTGAACCCCCTGTTTTTAATAATTTTTACAATATGTTGTTCCTCAAAAGCAACATTAGCACTTTTCACATTTTCGTTCATAAGCCTGTATCCCTTCCGTTTATAAGGGAAACGAAAGGAGTTGGATTCAGCAATATATTGTTCTTCAAATTCATTATAAACAAAAAAAGTTGCCAGGCATACACCACCGTGTTTCAGTACCCTGTATATCTCATTCAGGTAATGGTCTGTTTCGGACTCCTGCATGTGGGTAAAAACAGAAAAGAGAAAAACCACATCATACCGGTTGTCCTGATAGGGAAAAATGAAATCCTCCGGTCTTTTACCGGTTGCACTGTAAAGATCGTTCTTTAATGGGATATACTGAAAATGGAAATTTGGAAAATTGCCGCTGATATTTTTTGTACACCATTTTATGCCTTTTTCAACAACATCAAATCCCACATATTTCCCTTTACTGTTCAAAAAATCAGTCAGGGCGACAGCGCTTCTTCCGATACCGCAGCCAATATCAAGAATTTCATGATCCGGTTTAATTCCTGCATATTCCTTTAACAGATCCAGATGATGGATCCCCTGCTCAATAAAATCGCCCGATCCAATATAGATGTCTCCTTTATCAGGTACCATTCTCTTTTTTTTACCTGACAATTTTGAACAGGTATCTGCCGGCAGATAGTATAATTTTCTGGCCAGAAGCCTCATTCCGGGTGGCAGCTTATAATATAATGTTCTTAAATTCATCGACCTGAATATTATAGGCATTGATCAGGCATTAACATGTTCTTCAGCTCTGTATGAGCTTCTTACCAGAGGTGCACTCTCAACAAATGAAAAACCTTTTTCAATACCTTTATCATGATATTCATCAAACAGTTCCGGTCTGATATATTCAACTACGGGAATATGATTTAGAGTTGGAGCCAGGTATTGTCCTATTGTCATAACTTTACACCCGGCACTCCTCAGATCGTCCATTGTTTGTAAGATTTCTCCTCTTGTTTCACCAAGTCCGAGCATTATTCCTGATTTGGCAATTTTGTCATTATCTGCAATAAACCTCAGCACATCGAGGCTGCGCCGGTATTTTGCAGCTGAACGGATTTTTGGTGTCAGCCTTTCTACTGTTTCAAGATTGTGTGATACCACATCCGGTCCGGCATCCAGAACCTTTTTAATGAGATTCACATCCCCGCTGAAGTCAGGTATCAGAACTTCAATCTTTGTTTCAGGATTAATTTTTTTTATCTCTTTTATTGTGAGAGCCCAGATACGTGCACCCTGATCAGCCAGGTCATCACGGTCGACTGAGGTAATAACACAATGTTTTAATTCCATTATTTTAACCGATTCGGCAATTTTGCGTGGTTCATCTTCATCGGGGGGAAGGGGTTTTCCTGTTTTCACACCACAAAATTTGCAGCTGCGGGTGCAAATATCCCCTAAAATCATAAATGTTGCGGTCCCCCTGTTCCAGCAGTCTCGAATATTTGGACAATTACCACTTGTGCAAATTGTATGCAGCCCATGTACATTGACCAGGTTTTTTATCTTTGGGTAATTTACCCCTTTCGGCAATTTCATTTTCATCCACCGGGGCAACCTTTGCCTTTCTTTCAGATCATTATCCATATTAATAATATTTGATGCAAAAGTAATTCTAACCAGCATAATACACAAATATTGAAAATTGTTAAATACCATCCTTCTGTTTAAAAACTTCCAAAAAGTCGCAAATATTAGATTTCGGTGTTATTTTTGTAACTTGTACAAAAAATATTTTTCTGCATGAAGTATTTGCCGGTAATTTTAATATTAATACTCAATATAAACCTAATATTTGCCCAAAACAGGCAGCAGGAGATTCAGACCAACTCCAGCCTTGCACTCTCTTATTATAAGGCCAAAGATTATGAAAAGGCTGCTCCTTTACTCCTGGAGGTATATAAACTTACCGGTAATAATTATTTTTTCAGGCTGTTTTTGACCTCACTGATAGAGTTAAAACTATATGACGAGGCTGAAGTTCAGATAAAGAATGAGATAAAAAAACGCCGAAATCCTAATCCTGAGTTATATATTAATTGGGGATATCTTCTGAAGTCACAAAAAAGGGACGATGAAGCCCGGTCAAAATATTCTGAAGCGTTGAATATTATCCCTGCCAGTAAAGGAAATTTTTTAATTGCTGCCAATATATTTTTACAATGGGCAGAGTATGAATGGGCAGAAAAGGTATATCAGAAGGGCAGAAAAGTTTTACCTCAGGAACAGTTCAATTATGAACTTGCCAGGGTTTATATGTATCTCCGTTCTTATGATAATATGATGGAGGAGTATCTCGACCTCATCAGGTCGGATGAAAAACAACTGAAGCGAATAGAGAGCAGTCTTGCCGCTGCACTGAGGATTGACATAAACGATGACCTTCGCGACGGCTTCAGACAGCAGGTTTTAAAACGGCTTCAGGAAGAACCTAATGTTACTGGTTATAACAGGCTGTTAATATGGTTTTTACTGCAGGATAAACAGTTTACCGGAGCATTACGGCAGTCAATTGCGCTTGACCGTCGTACAGGTGGAGAGGATGCACAAATATTTCAGTTGGGAAACCTGGCTATGAACAATCACAGGTATGAAGAAGCAAAGAAAGCTTTCGATTATCTGATATTGAAGGGAGAGGATAATCCTTTTTATAAACAGGCATTTATGCAAAATATTCATGCATCCTATATTCAGTATATTAGAAATGAAGCAGATAATATAAAAGCAGGTAAATTTGTTGCCGGTCAGTTTGATAAAGGATTGGAACTGATGGGTTATTCTGCTTCCACCCTTAACATGATACGAGAATACAGTCACCTTCTGGCATTTTATCTGGACGAAACAGATAAAGCAATTTCTATTCTGGAAAATAGTCTTCAGATACCAGGCCTTAAACCGGAGGAAAAAGGCATTTTAAAAACAGAAATAGCTGATATATATTTATATACAGGTGATCAGTGGGAAGCTGTACTGTTATATTCCCAGGTTATTGATGAAAATAAAAATAATGAACTGGGTGATGAGGTAAAGCTTAAAAAAGCCAGACTTGGTTATTATATGGGTAACTTCAGTTGGGCTAAGGCACAGCTTGACATTCTAAAGGGGAGTACCTCTAAGTTTACTGCAAATGATGCCATGGAGCTTTCAATGCTGATTGGAAATAATCTTAACCTGGATACAACTGCAGTTCCTTTACAAATGTTTGCCAGAGCTGACCTTCTCTTTTTCAGGAATAAAGACTCACTTGCCCTGGCAACCCTCGACTCTTTGGCAGAGTTATATCCTTACCATACTCTTATTGACGATATACTTTTCAGGAAGTCAAAAATTGAGATCGACAGGAATAATTATTTAAAAGCAGCAGAATATCTTGAGCAGATAAGGGCTGAATTCAGTTATGAGTTGCTTGCCGACAATGCTTTGTTTTTGCTGGCAGAGTTGTATAATTATCATTTAGACCGGAAAGAGAAAGCGAAAGAGCTGTATCTGGAAATGCTTACCATGCATCCTGGCAGTGTCTTTATTGAAGAATCCAGAGAAAAATACAGGGAGTTGAGGGAACAATATCCGGATGAAACCGTTCACCCTGCGGAGGAAGAGTTTATAGAGGAGAGTGTACCGGATGAGATCAACTGATAAAGCATATCTCTATGCCGGTCTTGCCGTTTTGTTTTGGTCTACCGTTGCCACTGCCTTTAAAATCGCACTGAGAGGACTGGACTTCATTCAACTTATTTTTTTTGCATCAGCAGTTACAGTGGTAATATTGATGATACTTATACTGGCACAGGGAAAGTTTATGCACCTTTTCAGCCTGTCCCGAAAAAATGTAATTTTTTCATTGATACTGGGGGCTGTTAATCCGGCAGCATATTATATTGTTCTGTTTAAAGCCTATTCGTTGTTACCAGCCCAGGTTGCCCAGCCGGTTAATATGGTGTGGCCTGTTGTGTTAACTTTCCTGTCAGTGCCGTTGTTAGGACAAAAAATTGGCAGGCTGAGTATTGCAGGACTATTGATCAGTTTTACCGGCGTGGTCTTTATCTCTTTACAAGGGGGAGCTGAAGGTTTCAGACAAACCAGTATTACAGGAGTACTCCTTGCTCTTGGAAGTTCGTTCCTCTGGGCTTTTTTCTGGATTTTAAATGTAAGAAACAGGGGGGATGCCCTGATAAATCTATTTTTAAATTTTTTTTCGGGATTGATAATTCTTACAGTAGTAATGATCCTTTTTTCTGATTTCAGAGTCATTTGGGATATCAGTTTATTTGCTGCTATCTACGTTGGTATTTTTGAAACCGGAATTACATATATATTCTGGATGAAGGCTATGCAATACAGTTCCAATAATGCAAGAACAGGGACCCTGATCTATCTGACCCCTTTTATTTCGCTGATTTTTATTAGGTTTATTTTGAAAGAGACCTTGTATCTGACTACCTTTACAGGATTAATCTTTATTGTTGCCGGTATTTTGGTGCAGCGGCTGGACAAAAAAAATGACGGATTGCATGCCAAATCAAATAATTAGAATCTTAGGTATCGATCCCGGTACCACGGTTACCGGTTATGGCCTTGTGGAGATAAGGGACAACAGACCTGTAATTTTAAATATGGGAACCCTTGTGCCGGGGAGGTTTGCCAACCACTATGAGAGGCTTAAGCACCTCCATGAACGGTCATTGCATCTTATGGAGGAGTACCGTCCTGATGTCATGGCAATTGAAGCTCCTTTTTACGGCAAGAATGTACAGTCAATGCTAAAACTGGGAAGGGGACAGGGAGTTATAATGGCTGCAGCCCTTCATTATTCAGTTCCCATATTTGAGTATGCCCCCCTGCTGGTTAAGCAATCTATTACAGGAATGGGAAGGGCATCCAAGGAGCAGGTGGCCTATTTCCTGCAAAAGGTGTATAATCTTGCTGATCTTGACGAGGGACTGGATGCAAGCGATGCCATAGCTGTGGCGATATGCCATTTTATCCAGCAGGACAAGCCAAAAAAATCAAAAGAGTACAGGAACTGGAGTGATTTTATCAAAAAAAATCCTGACAGGATAAAATAGATACTGTTGAAAATGATTTTGTTGTAGATCCGGGTTTCCTCAAGGAGGTGTTTCAGCTTTGCGGGGAACATGAATTAAGATCTTTGAGGTGTTGAGATCTGAATGAATTCTTTAACAGCGATTAATATAGTATTTACACTCTGATTAAACAGAGAAAAATGCTTTTTATCTTTTTTTTAAAGATAATTTTTATACTATCTTTGCGCCTCGTTATTTAAATTATTAATATATGCCGGTAAAAATGAGATTAGCGCGGCACGGCCGCAAACGTTATGCTTACTACCACATTGTGGTAGCAGATAGCAGGGCGCCACGGGATGGCAGGTACATTGAGCGGATTGGTTTTTATAATCCGAATACGAATCCTGCTACAATAAATCTCGATTTTGATAAAGCTTATGACTGGCTTACAAAAGGCGCACAACCAACCGACACCGTAAGGGCAATTTTGTCTTATAAAGGTGTTCTTTACAAAAAACACCTTATGGGTGGAGTAAAAAAGGGAGCTTTCGATGAAGAGGAGGCTCAGAGCAGGTTTGAAAAATGGATTACGGAGAAAGAGTCACAAATCCGTGCCAAAAAAGAAAGTATTGAAAATGATGTAGATGCAGCAATGAAAAAATTATTGGCTGCAGAAACAAAAAAGAAAGAGGAGAGGGCCGCAGAATTAGCTGCAAGAAATGCTGAACTGGCAAAGGAAGCAGAAGCAAATATTGAGGTTAAAGAGGAAGAGGTACCTTCAGAAGAAGGTGATGCCGGTGAAGCTGCTGCAGAAACTACCTCAGGAGGAGCTGCAGAAGAGACCGAAAAAACTGACAGTGAAAAACAGGAAAGTGAATAGCAGACCTGCATTTTAGTTTAAGGATCCGGAAAAATCATAACCACTTGTCATAACGGCAGGTGGTTTTTTTATAGGTTGAGGCTTATAAATTCGTTATATTTGTAATGCATGGAAACAATATTGAAAGAAAAATGTCGAAAAATAGGGTTCATCAGGAAGTCACATGGTGTGAAGGGGGAGGTGATCCTTGAATATGAACCTGCATTGGAGTATTCTGTGGCTCAGGCAAACCGTTTTTTTATTGACTTAGATGGTTTGCTGGTACCTTTTTTTGTGTCTGAAAACGGACTCCAGCTGAGATCGTTTAGCACTGCACTGGTTAAATTCGACTGGGTGGAAAATGAAAAAGATGCTCACAGGATAACCGGCAGGGAAGTATATCTTTTTTTAACTGAAGTTGATGATAATTCTTCTTTAGATCTATTTTCCAAACTGGTTAACTATAGCGTATATGATGAAAACAATGAACTTGCCGGTGTGGTTGCAGCAGTTGATGACTTTTCAGGTAATATTGTCCTGAAAGTGGTTTCCGGATACAAAGAATTTTTAATACCTTACCATGATGAATTGCTGATTTCAATTGATAAAAAGAAGCAAAAAATAAAAATTCAAATTCCTGAAGGTTTACCGGGAATTAAAGAGGATTGAGTAAAAGACCCGTAAAAATAGATAATTGGATTATAAATATTTAACAAAGTTACGATGAAGTCAAAAAATTTAATTCTGTTAATGTTATTTCTGGGAATTTGTTTTACAAATATTGTAAATGCAGAAAATCAGGTTAGAGAGGTGCCCCCCTTTTCGGAGATTTCATTGAGGGTATCCGGAAAGTTATATATCAGGCAAGGTGATGACCAGAGTGTAGAAATATCAGCTAAGGCCTCCACTATGGAGGAGATTATTACAGAGGTAAGAGGACGTACCTTAAACATTCGCTTTAAGCCTAAAAATTTGATTATAAGCAATTTTAATCCCGGGAATATTGAAATTACCGTTACTGTTCCTGAGATCAATGCACTGTCAGTTTCAGGCACGGGAGACATAATAGCCGACAGGCTAGTTAATTCGCGCATAATTGACCTGACTGTAAGCGGAAGCGGGAATATTTTTATGGATGAATTGAATTCTGAGCGTGTTAAGGCTACAATCTCGGGATCGGGCGACATTGAGATAAAAGGAGGGAAGATCGTTCAAGAGCTTTCTGTGGTTATAAGTGGTTCGGGAAATGTCAGGGCCGGTAGTTATGAAGCTTCAAGTGTAGATGTTAAAATTGCAGGTTCAGGAAACTGTGATGTATACACCAATGGTAACCTTAAAGCCAGAGTAGCCGGTTCAGGCAGTGTATATTACCATGGTAATCCATCTGTCGACACTTCAGTGTTAGGTTCAGGAGTAATTGAAAAAAGATAGATTAAAAATAACATTTGTTAGTATTTTTATGTTTTTTATTGTTTAACTTACCCTTGTTTTTTTTACTCATATATCTAATTGTAAGAAAAGTATAACAATAATTAATTTAAATTTTTATCTATGGGTATGTTAAAAGAATTCAAGAGTTTTGCCATGAAAGGCAATGTTCTCGATCTGGCTGTTGCAGTAATTATTGGAGGCGCTTTCGGGAAGATAGTTACTTCATTTGTAAATGATGTTATTATGCCGCCCGTAGGTTTATTGCTGGGCAATACCGATTTCAGTAATCTGAGAGTTATTTTAAAAAGAGGGAGCGAAGCAGTGACGGAGGGTGATACGGTGATAGCGCCTGCAGTTGCTGAGGTCTCTCTCAGGTATGGGGCATTTATTAATACTGTTTTGGATTTTTTAATTGTTGCTCTTGTCATTTTTTTGGTTATCAGGGCATATAACAATTTGAAAAAGAAAGAAGAGGCGGCTCCGGCACCTCCTCCTGAACCTTCGAAAGAAGAAATTTTACTTAAAGAGATAAGGGATATTTTAAAAGAGAAGAAATAAGACAACAGATTTTTTTTATTGTTATTTCCGGATAATGTCAATACGTCCGTCGGGCCAGAGTTTTATGATCTCTGACGGGCGTGTTGGCGTTTTATCCTCTTGCCGGTATTGAACGATATAGTCTACGCGGGCTTTTATTTTTTCTGAAATTTCGTCAAAACTGGCAGGTGTCTTTTCTGAACTGATGTTTGCCGAGGTTGAAACAACAGGCCTGCGAAATTTTTGAAGGAGGCGGGTTGTGAATTCTTCTTTGGTAAACCGTATACCAATACTTCCATCTTTGGAAATCAGGTTTGGAGCCAGATTTTTTGCATTCGGATATATCACTGTGAGCGGGGCAGTGCTGATCTCTATCAGGTCCCAGGCAATATCCGGAACATCATCTACGTACCGTTCAAGCAGGGCAGGATTTTCCATAAGTACAAGCATGCTTTTTGAGTCTTCACGCTCCTTGATGCGGTATATTCTTTCTATCGCCTCCCGCTTAGTTGCATCGCAGCCTATCCCCCAGACAGTGTCTGTGGGATATAAGATAACACCGCCATTTTTTAATGTTTCCACTGCATTTTTTAAGTCCTCAACCATCTTTCTTTTTTAACAAATTAACATAGACTGAAACTAATTGTTCAGCAGAAGATTCAGGATGGAACCGGATTGCACGGGTTTTACCTTTATTTATCAGTTCATTTTTTAAGCTGTCATCATTCAGGATAGTGGAAATTTTGTTGCCTATATCCTTAATATCTTCAGGATCACAAAATAAAGCTGCATCGCCGGCAGTTTCAGACAGTCCTGAACCCAGGGATGCAAGCACGGGACAACCACTTGCCATTGCCTCTGTGACAGGCAGTCCGAATCCTTCAAATTTGGAAATATAAGCAGAAAAGGTGGCATTCTGATATAGGACAGCCAGTTCATTGACCGGCAGGTTTTGAAGAAAAATTATTTTGTTACCTGATGCTCCCGTATCTCTGTATTGTTGCAATTTTTTAAAATAGGAAGTGCGATTACCAACAATAACCAGAGGTATGTCAATGCCTGACTCATCGATTCCCTTTATTAGTGAAAGCTGATTTTTCCGGGGTTCGATTGTCCCGACTGTCAGAATATACTTTTCGGGGATATTGTACTTTTCAAGGATATTTTGTTTATCCTGCTTTTCGAAAAAAGCCGGGTTTACAGGTTGACAGACTACCTCTATCTTATCAGGTGGTATACCCAGAAATGTTATGATATCATTTTTTGTCTGGTTACTGATCGCTAGTATTTTATCAGCTACAGTGCAGGCATACTTAAATTTCAGGTGGTAAATCCTCCTGTCTGCCGGGTTATACAATCCGGGATATCTTATAAAGATCAAATCATGTATTGTTACTACCGATAATATGCCGCTCTTTTTTATACCTGCAGGTAATTCATTACTAAGTCCGTGAAAAATATCAGGTTGATGTTTTTTTATTACAGGCACAAGGAAAAAACTCCTCCAAAGAGAGTTCATTCTGACAGAGACCTGATTTTTTGGTGTAACAGTTTTAAAATCTGAATGATTTTGAAACAAAGTGTTATCTGTTTTGGGTGAGAAAAGTATATATTCATTCTCGTTGAAATACCTTTTAAGGGCATTCAGTGTATTCCTGCTATAATTTCCCAGTCCTGAAGAGTTAAGAAAAGCTCTCTTTGCATCAAATCCGATTTTCACATCATATTTTATTTGTCAGGCTTTAAACTTTAAAATCTTTCAATCCTTCAAAATCGACAGTGGCAAAATAATCTTCTATAGTTTCAGGCCGCCTGATCTCTTTAACTTCACCATTTTCGCGAAGCAGCAACTCGCCTGATCTGAGTTTGCCATTATAGTTAAATCCCATAGCATGCCCGTGAGCTCCGGTATCGTGAATAACTACAATATCACCAGGTTCAAGCTCAGGCAGCATCCTGTCTATTGCAAATTTATCGTTATTTTCACAAAGTGAACCTGTTACATCATATTTAAAAGTATGGGGTTTATTTTCTTTGCCGGGAACAGTTATATGATGATATGCCCTGTATATTCCGGGCCTCATAAGGTTTGCCATACTTGCATCCAGTCCTGCGAACATTTTGTATGTTTTTTTAATATGCAACACCTTGGTTATCAAATATCCGTAAGGTCCGGTAATTGCCCTGCCCGATTCAAAAAATATCTTCAGAGGTGCAAGTCCGTTACCTTCAATCTTCTCTTCATAAAGTTTTTTAATTCCGGCGCTTACATACTCCAGGTCAACTGCCTTTTGTCCGGGTTTATAAGGAATGCCGATCCCGCCGCCAAGGTTGGCAAAGTTTATACGCACTCCGGCTTTTTCTGCCACCTCTGCTACCAGGTTAAATAATATTTCAGCAGTTTCAATGAAATAATCAGGGTCAAGTTCATTTGAGGCAACCATAGTATGCACTCCAAATTGTTTAACTCCTTTGTTCCTTAATATTTTGTAACCTTCAATAATTTGTTCGTGTGTAAATCCATACTTTGCTTCCTCAGGATGGCCAATGATCAGGTTTCCTTGTTTAAGGTCTCCCGGGTTATAACGCATACAGATCGTTTCAGGAATACCGACATTTTTTTCAAGGTATCCGATATGAGAAATATCATCAAGATTGATGATGGCGCCCATATCTTTTGCCAGTTTAAACTCTTCTGCCGGAGTGTCGTTTGAAGTAAGCATTATTTCATCTCCCGACATACCTATACGCCGGGCCAGTTCAAGTTCAGTTTCTGAACTGCAGTCAATACCGAAACCCTCTTCCCTCAGTATTTTCATCAGGTAAGGATTTGGAGTTGCCTTTATTGCAAAATACTCTTTAAATCCTTCGTTCCATTCAAATGCCTTTTTAAACCTGAATGCATTAGCCCTGATTGCTTTCTCGTCATAAATATGAAAAGGTGTTGGATAGGTTTTTATTATCTCTTCAAGTTGTAATTTTGAAATTGGTATTTTTTTATCTGTCATATATATTTTAAGAAATGGTGCTTAACAAAAATATAATATTAATAGTTTTTAATAGAATTGATCTAAATAAAGAGTGAAAGTTTATCGGAGAATTAATAATTATAATAATATCAGCCCAGATCGGCTATAAGTTCCCTGCTTAAAGTACCGCTGGCAATCTCCCTGACTTCACCTGTCATTGCAATATTCCAGTTATCATCGATCCCGATCTTCAGATCTCCTCCTGCCATTTTAATATTCAGTTCAGGTTTTACAATTCCTTTTTTTACCAGTACCGCTGCCACGGCACATGCCGAGCTTCCTGATGCCAGGGTATATCCGGCCCCTCGTTCCCATATCAGTATCTCAACTTCTGTTGGAGATATAATCCTGGCAAATTGCACATTGATGCGGTTGGGGAAGATCGGATTAGTTTCAATTTGAGGCCCGAAGGTTAAAAGTTCTTTTTTATCAAGAATATCTTTTATTATGATACAGTGAGGATTACCAACTGATACGCAGTTAATAATATAATCCCTGTATTCAAGGTTAATGACTTCGTCGAGACACTCTTCTTTACTGCATTTAACCGGAACAGATTCTGAAGAGAACACCGCCTTTCCCATGTCAACTTTAATAATGCGGGCTTTTCCGTAATTCTCTTCAATTATTTTAGCCTGGACAAGGCCACCCGGAGTTTCTATAGTAAAGCACGGCGATTTTGCAAATTTCAGGTCGTACAGATATTTTGCAAAAATTCTCAATCCGTTGCCACTCTTTTCTGCTTCAGATCCGTCAGGGTTTAATATCCTTAATCCGAATGCAGCTTTATAACTCGGAACTTTGAGAAGTATCCCGTCAGAACCAATTCCGTAATGAACATCACAAATTCTTTTTATTGCCTCTGCGGTTAAATCAAATTGTATTTCATTTTGATTTAATACAATATAATCGTTCCCTAATCCGTGTGATTTTACAAAGAAATTCTGCATAATTTACTTTTTTGTTTTACAAAAGTATTAAACATCAGACAATTTTCCCTGCCGAAAGCCTGTGAATTATGTGCTGAACAATTTATTTTTAACTTTGTAGCTATATACACACGAAAACTAATGATATGGCATTAATTAATGAAAATTATCTAAAACTAAAGGCGGGGTATTTATTTCCGGAAATTGGGAGGAGGGTAGAACAGTTCATCACTTCTAATCCAGGCAGCAAAATTATCAAAATGGGTATTGGCGATGTTACGCGCCCGCTCGTTCCTTCAGTAATTAATGCATTTCACGAGGGTGTTAAGGAGATGGCTGAACCGGAGTCATTTAAGGGATACGGACCTGAACAGGGATACTCTTTCCTGCGTGAGATAATTGCTGAAAATGATTACCAGATGAGAGGGATTGATATTTCTGCTGATGATATTTTTATTTCCGATGGATCAAAATGCGATACCGGCAATATTCAGGAAATATTCAGCAGTGACAGTAAAATTGCAATTTGCGACCCTGTTTACCCAGTATATGCCGATACCACTGTCATGTCGGGTAAAACCGGACCCTGTCAGGCCAACGGTTATTACGAAGGCATCATATATATGCCGTGTACCAGGGAGAACGGGTTTATTCCTGAATTACCCCGGGAAAGGCCGGATCTTATATTTCTTTGCTACCCCAATAATCCTACCGGTACTGTTGCCTCCACAGAGGAGTTGAAAAAGTGGGTTGACTATGCCGGTAAAAACAGATGTATCATATTATATGATGCAGCATATGAGGCTTTTATCAAAGAAGATGATGTTCCACATTCGATATACGAGATTGAGGGAGCTAAAAAGGTGGCAATTGAGTTTAGGAGTTTTTCAAAAACCGCGGGGTTCACCGGGACAAGGTGTGCATTTGCTGTTGTTCCTGAGGAGTTAAAAGCTTACGATAAATCGGGAAATGCCTGTTCTGTAAAAGCATTGTGGAACCGGCGGCAGTCAACAAAATTCAATGGTGTTTCCTATCCTGTGCAGAAAGCAGCTTCTGCTGTTTATTCGAAAGAGGGCAAAAAAGAGGTAGCAGAAGTTATTGACTATTATCTTGGTAATGCAAAAATAATGAAAGAAAGCCTTACAAATGCCGGTTATGAAGTTTATGGAGGTGTTAATGCACCATATATCTGGGTAAGGACCAAAGGTGGTATGAAGTCGTGGGACTTTTTCGATAAATTGCTCAAAGAGGCTAATGTTGTCGGAACTCCGGGCTCGGGCTTCGGCCCTTCAGGTGAGGGATATTTTCGGTTTTCTGCCTTCGCTGACCGTCAGAGTACTGTTGAAGCAATGGAAAGGATTAAAAAACTGGCATAATAAAATACCCTGTGCGACTGATAAGTGATTAATAGTCTTATAATCAGTATAAAAAATATTCAGGGTGAAATAATAAAAGCAGGGAGGGTGAACTATTCACCCTTTTTTGATTATTGTTATACAGATTCCCGGACAGTGGCTTCTTCTGCAATTTTTATTTTTCTGCCGGGGTATGCTATTAATGCTTCTTCAAGTATTTTGAGGCAGACCGCAAGGTCTTCCTTTTTGAGCACATAAGCAATTCGCACCTCATCCTTTCCTTTGTCGGGCAATGTATAAAAACCGCTAGCCGGGGCCAGGAACAGGGTTTGATTATTATATTGAAATTCTGAAAGCATCCATGCACAAAAATCATCTGCATCATCCACGGGCAGGCGCGCTACCGTATAAAAGGCACCCATTGGTATTGGTGAATATACTCCGTCAATGCGGTTAAGTCCGTCGATTAAAAATTTCCTGCGGTTAACATATTCATTATAGTTATTCAACATGTAGTCAGGATCTGCATCCAGAGAAGCCTCGGCGGCAATTTGTCCGATCAGCGGCGGACTAAGGCGTGCCTGGCAAAATTTAAGGACATTGTGCCTTACCTCAGTATTTTTAGTTATAAGGGCGCCAATACGAAGGCCACATTCACTGTATCTTTTAGATACCGAGTCAATTAAAACCACATTCTGCTCAATTCCCTCAAGATGGAAAGCCGAAATATATGGTGATCCTGTATAGCAAAATTCGCGGTATACCTCATCGGAAAAAAGATAGAGGTCATATTTTTTGACCAGGTCGCGGATCTTGTTCATCTCCTCCCTTGTATATAGGTAACCTGTTGGATTATTGGGATTACAGATCATAATTCCTCTGGTTTTCGGAGTGATCAGTTTTTCAAACTCCTCTACCGGCGGAAGTGCGAACCCTTCCTCAATATTGGCTGCAATTGATTTAATTACGGCGCCTGCCACTATTGCAAAAGCTTCATAGTTGGCGTATGCAGGTTCCGGGACTATTATTTCATCGCCCGGATCCAGGCAGCTCATAAATGCAAAGGTGACAGCTTCGCTTCCTCCTGTGGTGATGATAATATCATCCACACTGACATCAATCATATACTTATTATAATATCGTACCAGCTTTTCCCGAAATGACCTGATCCCCTCACTTGGCGAGTATTCAATAGTTGTGCGGTCGATCATTTTAATCGCTTTTAATGCCTGCGGAGGAGTGGGCAGGTCAGGCTGCCCTATGTTAAGATGATAAACTTTTATGCCCCTCTCTTTTGCTTTTTCGGCAAGAGGGGATAATTTTCTGATTGGTGAATCAGGCATCGCTTTTCCTCTGTTTGATACTGCTGGCATTTTGTATAAATTATAAAACAGGCAAAGATACAAGTATCAGTCATAAAACAATAGGTAATGAAATTTTTCAGTCTGGGCTTTTATTAAAAAATTAACTTCAGATAACCAATTGCCGGTCCTCTTTGTACCGGTTACTTTAAAATAAGCTGTTATTTATTAATTTATATCATATTTTGATAACTTTGGATAATATATTTTTGGTATAACAAATTTAATAAGCCATAACCATGATAATAGGTATTCCCAAAGAGATCATGCCGGGAGAGAACCGTGTTGCGGCTATTCCGGAGACAGTAAGAAAGATGACCGGCGGCGGATCCGCAGTTCTTTTAGAGGCCGGGGCCGGTGCAGGATCACATTACAGTGACGATTCCTACCGGGCAGAGGGAGCAGTCATTACAGAGGATGTAAAGGAGTTATATGCCCGCAGTGAGGTTATACTGAAGGTAAAGGAGCCGCTGTACAACCAGCAGCAGGGATGCCATGAGCTTGAGATGATGCATAGTGGCCAGTACCTGATATCTTTTTTGCATCCGGCCTCACCTGCTAACCACGGGATGGTCATGCAGATGGCAGAGCGGGGTATCACAGGTCTGACCCTTGACGGGGTACCGCGTATAAGCCGTGCGCAGCCGATGGATGCTCTCTCTTCTATGAGTGCCTGTGCCGGTTATAAAGGTATGATAATGGGTGTTAATGCTATCAGCAAGTTTATTCCCTTTGTTACCAGCGCAGTTGGCAGGCTTAAGCCTGCAACGGTTCTGGTTATCGGGACGGGCGTAGCCGGCCTCCGGGCCCTTGCCACAGCCAAGGGGCTTGGCGCATCGGTATATTCGGCAGACATCAGGCCTGAGGCCAACAGGAATGCCGAGTCGCTGGGAGCAGTGATTGTTGATACCGGCGTTCCTGAAGAGATTGCTGTAAGTCCCGACGGCAAACATGCAAACCATCTGTCGGAGAAATGGCTTCAGGTTGAGAGGGAGCATCTCGGGGACATTATTTCACGTGCTGACATAGTTTTTTGTTCAGCTCTTATCCATGGCAAGGTTGCCCCTATACTGATAACTGAGGATATGGTCAAAACGATGCAACCTGGCAGCTGTATAGTCGATATATCGATCGACCAGGGGGGCAACTGCGAGATCACTCCTCCCGGCGCTGTTGACACTAAATATGGAGTAATTATAGAAGGCATTAAAAATATCCCCGGAATGCTCTCAACCAGCTCGACAATTATGTTTTCCAGGAACATATATAACCTTCTTGAGTTTTTGATGCGCGATGCAACCCTTACCCTTGACCTGGATGATGAGATCGTATCCTCGATTCTTGTTACGCGCGACGGGGAGATATTGCATGAAGGCACCCTTGAGGCTATGGGCTTAAGATAAGGGGGAATAAAAAAAATCGGGATTATGACACTTATTCAATATATACTTGTAGTTATCTTTATAGTAGCGGCGGTAGTTGGTTACCTTTTGATCAACAATGTGCCTTCTCGTTTGCACACTCCCCTTATGTCGGGCATGAATGCCCTTTCGGGAGTTACAATAGTGGGAGCCCTTTTGGCCACAGCCGCGGCTCTTTCCGGTGGCAGTCCGGTGACCGGCTATATTTTTGGCACTTTAGCAATCATCCTTGCAATGGTAAATGTTTCAGGGGGATTTGCAGTGACCGACAGGATGCTTAAGATGTTTGGACGCCATAACCAAAACAGTGATAAAGATGAGTGATTTGCATATTTTCATAAGATTTTCCACTCTCCACCTTCTGTCAGATGGAGCTTATTACGTTTTGTGTGTTGTGCTGTCGATGGCGGTTTTGCTGGGCATTCATCTTATGAGCAGGGTAAAAACGGCCAGGTCGGGCAACCGTTTAAGCGCCCTTGCCATAGCACTTGGAATAATTATTACCCTTATAAAGAAAGATATTCTTCCTGTGTGGGCGATCTATCCGGGCATGATAGCCGGTGTATTTATCGGGCTCAGAGTTGCACGGGTTGTAAAGATGATTGAGATGCCTCAGCTGGTGGCATTTTTAAACGGGGTAGGCGGCGGTGCCTCTGCGATAGTTGCCTCCTTTGCCTTTTTGTCATTGCACGGAGGCGCTGATATATTTGGCAGATTAACTTCGGTTGTTGCAGTGTCGGTTGGATTGACGACCCTGTCGGGCAGCCTGGTGGCAGCAGGCAAGTTGCACAAGGTATTGACACAGAAGCCTGTTGTTTTGCCATATCACCGGCTCTGGTCGGCGCTTATATTGATTATTCTTCTGTTGCTTATAGTTATGAGCACTTTTTTGCCGGGAATTGGCGGAGAGATTTACCTCACCCTGGTTGTTCTTGTTTCAGCAGCCTTTGGGTTGATCTTTGCCATCCGGGTAGGTGGAGCCGACATGCCCATAACGATCTCATTGCTGAACAGTTTCAGTGGTGTTGCTGCGGCCATAGCAGGATTTGCGGTTACCGACATTTTGTTGGTGTCCATAGGAGGCATTGTGGGGGCTTCAGGTCTTTTTCTGACACAGATCATGTGCAGGGCCATGAACAGGAGTCTGCCGGATATTTTGCTTGGCAGGACGGTACTGCAGGGCGGCGGTGTTGTTTCACAGACGGGAGAGGGTGAATCCGGAGAAGGTCTGTGGGGTGAAGAGAGTGTGTCGGCGGCAGGTGATGATCCAGGAGGTGAGGTTGATGTAACGGGACTTATCAACAGTGCCGGGAATGTTATAATAGTACCGGGTTACGGTATGGCGCTGGCTCATGCGCAGCACCTTGTCAAACAGCTTGCCGTTAAGCTGAAGGGCAGGGGTGCAGAAGTGAGGTATGCTATACATCCGGTTGCAGGCAGGATGCCCGGTCACATGGATGTACTTTTGATAGAGGCAGGTGTTCCCTTTGAGGATGTATATGAGATGGATGATATAAACGATGCTTTCAGGGATGCAGACCTTACCATAGTGGTAGGAGCCAATGATGTACTGAACCCTTCAGCCCGTGATGCTGAGGGGACTCCTATCTACGGCATGCCGATACTGAATGTAGACCATTGTCGTAACATATTGATTTTCAACTATGATCTTCAACCCGGATATTCAGGGGTGGCGAATCCTCTCTATTTGAGGAAGAAGGGAGTTACCATAATTGAGGGAGATGCTGCAGTGACACTTGCTGAGCTGCTAAATAATCTGTAATTAACCGGTAAGTAATGAAGTAGTTATAATTTATCAGGTATGACCATATCAAATTTAAGGGAACGACTTTATAAAATAATTTTTGAAGCAGATACCCGGACAGGAAAAATTTTCGATGTTGTTTTACTTGGAATTATTTTTATAAGTGTCCTGTTGGTTCTTCTTGAAAGTGTTCCCGGGATCAGAAAAGAGCATCATGATTTTCTTGTATTATCAGAATGGATTATTACCGGTATTTTTACCATTGAATATATTTTGAGGATACTCATAGTTAAAAAGCCGGCAAAATACATTTTTAGTTTTTACGGGATTATTGATTTCCTGGCAGTTATACCCACTTATGCCGGACTGTTTGCGGCCACATATCAAAGTTTGATAATAATCAGGATATTCAGGTTTTTAAGAATTTTCAGAGTTTTAAAGCTTACCCGCTACACTATAGCCGGGAGAAGTCTGGCACGGGCAATATGGGCAAGCCGGGAGAAGATAAGTGTTTTTATATTTTTTGTGATCATTCTGGTTATAATTATAGGTACATTGATGTACCTGTTAGAGGGAGAGGAGAATGGATATAAAAGTATTCCGTTAAGTATTTACTGGGCAATTGTTACACTTACAACTGTTGGATACGGGGATATAAGTCCTGCGACACCCGCAGGTCAGCTTCTGGCAAGCTTTGTGATGATAATCGGTTATGCGATTATAGCAGTACCAACCGGTATTGTTACAGCAGAGATGATAAGATCATCGAAAGCGACAAATACTCAGGTTTGTAATAATTGTTTATATGACAATCATGATGATGATGCCCTTTTTTGTAAAAAGTGCGGTAATAAATTGTGATAAATAAATAGTTTAATTTTTATTAAAGCATGTTGGAATGTTTATTTTTGTGACAATTGAATTGTTGTTAATTAAGGGCAACAAAAAATCATCACAAAAATGAAGCAATATCTGCACCTTCTTGAAACCATTCTTGATAAAGGAGTTGAAAAGGCAGACCGCACAGGAACCGGCACAATAAGTATATTCGGGCACCAGATGAGGTTTGACCTGGGTGAGGGATTTCCTGTTGTCACTACAAAAAAGCTTCACCTTAAATCGATTATACACGAATTATTATGGTTTCTTGCCGGCGATACTAATGTAAAATATTTACAGGATCATGGCGTCAGGATCTGGAATGAATGGGCTGACCCCGACGGTAACCTCGGACATATATACGGTTATCAGTGGCGAAGCTGGCCGACGCCTGAGGGAAGGCATATTGATCAGATCAGCGAATTGATAGATTCAATTAAAGACAATCCCGATTCACGAAGGCATATTGTCAGTTCATGGAATGTAGGCGAGTTGGATAAGATGAATCTTCCGCCCTGTCATGTTTTATTCCAGTTTTACGTAGCACGGGGCAAACTCTCTTGTCAGCTATATCAGCGGAGTGCCGACGTATTTTTAGGGGTTCCTTTCAATATTGCGTCATATGCATTACTTACCCTTATGGTAGCACAGGTAACAGGACTCAAACCGGGTGATTTTATACATACATTCGGTGATGTCCATATTTATTCCAATCATACAGAGCAGGTTAAACTTCAGCTTTCAAGAAAGCCATTTCCCCTGCCTGTCATGAAGATCAATCCTGATGTGAAAAGCATTTTCGATTTTAAATATGAAGATTTTGAACTTGTAAATTATCAGGCACATCCACATATAAAAGGCCAGGTAGCAGTTTAATATTATAATAAATGATCCATAAAAATATTTCTATCATAGTTGCCATTTCTGAAAATTATGGTATTGGCAGGGACAATGAATTACTCTTTCATCTTCCCAATGATTTAAAGCGGTTTAAGAAAATTACGACAGGCCATTCAATAATTATGGGAAGGAACACATTGCTTTCTTTACCTAAATGGCCTCTGCCCCGGCGCAGGCATATTGTCATAACAGATAAACCGGATGATCATTTCAGTGGATGTGAAACTGTTTTTTCTGTGACTGAGGCACTCGAAAAGGTCAAAGATGAGCAGGAAGCTTTTGTTATAGGTGGCGGAATGGTTTACCGGCACTTTTTTCCGTTGGCCGGCAGACTTTATCTTACCCAGGTTCATAAAGATTTTGAAGCTGATGTATACTTCCCGGAAATAGATTTTTCAGAATGGAAAGAAATCTCACGCGAAGAGTTTTACGATGAGGATAACGAATTTGACTATACCTGTCTGAATCTGGTGAGAACGGCTATTATTTAGTTGAATTCCTGTTGGTAAAATCTGGTTATCAGATAAGCTGATAATATGTCATATTTTATGTCCCCCAATTCTCACGGTCCAGACTCCGGTAATGTATAGCTTCAGAGAGATGGTGAGCCAATATTTTTTCTTCATTTTCCAGATCAGCTATTGTGCGTGCAACTTTCAGTATGCGGTCATAAGCCCTGGCTGACAAACCAAGCCTTTCCATTGCAACCTTTATGAGCTCATTGCAGGTATTATCCATTCTGACAAATTTATGTATCAGTTTTGAACTCATCTGGGCATTGGAATAGATACCCTTATAAGGTGAAAATCGTTTTTCCTGTATTTTTCTGGCTGCGATCACCCTTTCCCTTACCGATTTGCTGGATTCGGAACTTTCCATCTCTGCAAGTTTTTTAAACGGGACCGGAACAACTTCTAAATGAATATCAATCCTGTCGAGCAGGGGACCTGATATCTTGTTAAGGTATTTTTGCACCACCCCGGGGGCACAACGGCACTCTTTGGTCGGGTGATTATAAAAGCCACACGGACAGGGGTTCATTGATGCGACAAGCATAAAGCTGGACGGATATTCAACTGACACTTTTGCTCTTGAGATGGAAATAACTCTTTCTTCCAGTGGTTGACGCATCACTTCGAGCACAGATCGTTTAAATTCAGGTAATTCGTCAAGAAACAATACACCATTATGTGCCAGGGAAATCTCTCCCGGTTGCGGATAATTGCCTCCACCTACAAGGGCAACATCGCTGATAGTGTGGTGTGGTGAACGAAATGGACGCCGGGTAATAAGCGCTTTGTTTTTTCCGGTTTTACCTGCAACAGAATGAATTTTGGTGGTCTCAAGTGCCTCTTGCAGCGTAAACGGGGGTAAAATCGTAGCTATTCTTTTTGCCAGCATTGTCTTTCCGGAGCCGGGCGGGCCTATGAGAATAATGTTATGACTTCCGGCAGCTGCTATTTCAAGAGCCCTTTTTACATTTTCCTGTCCTTTGACTTCAGAAAAATCTACATTATAATTATTTGTGTTTTCATAAAACTCAGCTCTTGTATTAACAGTAGTCTCTTCCAGATTATTCTCTCCGTTCATAAAGCGGATGACTTCTGAGATATTGCCGGCGCCAAACACTTTAAGCCTGTCAACAACAGCCGCTTCACCGGCATTTTGCCTGGGAAGGATGAGACCTTCAAATTGCTCTTTTCTTGCATTTATAGCAATTGGCAGTACACCTTTTATTGGTTGAAGAGTGCCATCGAGAGAAAGCTCTCCCATGAGGATATATTTTTCCAGTAACTCTCCTTTTATCTGGTTAGAAGCTGCAAGAACTGCGGCAGCAAGAGGGAGGTCGTAGGCTGATCCCTCTTTTCGTATATCTGCGGGGGCCATATTAACTATGATCTTATAACCGGGCCACTTATACCCGTTAAGCCGCAGGGCTGATTCAATCCGCTGCTGGCTCTCCCTGACTGCATTGTCGGGAAGACCTACGATCATAAATTTTATACCTCGAGTGACATCAACTTCGATTGTGATAATTGTGGCATTTATGCCATTTACGGCGCTTCCGTATGTTTTAACTAACATATATACGGTATTTTTGGGTTAACAGGATAAAATTATAAAAAACGATTAATATAAGGAAAATTAGCAGTATAATCTTTTAGAACAGCCTTTTTCGTTTGACCAGATATGCAAGAAGTACTTCACTGAAATCTTTGTTAATATCAGCTTCTGCAAGGTCTATCTGGTACTGGCCACATTTTATCTTCAAATTTTCAAAATATTCCCTGACTGATGAAATATACTCCTTCCTTACTTCAAACGGATTGAATTTCAGGGTTTGACCTGTTTCAAGATCTACAAATTTGTATGGACGGTTGCTGAAGCTGAATTCAAGTTCACTGCTGTGATCATTTACGTTATAAAGTATTACTTCATGTTTGTTATACCGGAGGTGTTGCAGAGCTGAAAAAAGCTCATCTGAATTATTGCTGCCTATCATATCACTGAAGATAATAACCAATGACCTTTTATGGATATTTTCAGCTATTTGATGCAGTACATCTGTAGTATTTGTATTTTTTCTGAGCCTGGCATTTTCCGGTTTAATTAATTCGGCCATTTTGCCGTACATCAGTTCTGCATTAACAGACGACAGCCTGGGGTCGGCATGAAATTCTATGTTGTCTGAGAAAAGTGTCAATCCTACAGCATCGCGCTGCTTGCGAAGCAGATATATTAATGCTGCTGCAGTATAAACGGAGAATGCAAGTTTATTGCGGAGCCGCTTGTCACCTTTGCTATAAGGGAACAGCATTGAAGAAGAGGTGTCAATAACAATCTGACACCTCAGATTAGTTTCTTCTTCATACTGTTTTATAAAAAGTTTATCAGTCCGGGCATACAATTTCCAGTCGATATGTTTTGTTGATTCTCCCTGGTTATATAAGCGGTGTTCGGCAAATTCAACAGAAAATCCGTGAAAGGGGCTTCTGTGAAGACCTGTGATAAATCCTTCCACCACCTCCCGTGCGATCAGTCCCAGATTATCAAACTGATGAAATTGTTCTATATCGAAAATATTCTTCAAGATCAGATCAAATTAATAAAGAAACCCGGACTTAAATAATTTTTAAAGCAGGGCATCCAGTTTGGAAGTAAATACCTGCTTTGGTGCAGCACCAACCTGCTTGTCAGCTACTTCACCATTCTTTACAAATAAGACTGTAGGTATGTTACGAATGCCGTATTTTATAGCAACATTTGGATTGGAGTCGACATCTACCTTACCTATCAGGGCTTTGCCGTCATATTCCTGCGACATCTCTTCAACTATTGGTGCTATAATACGACACGGGCCACACCAAACAGCCCAAAAATCAAGCATAACAGGTTTGTCAGATTTTAAGATCAGTTCCTCAAAGTTAGAGTCGGTTATTTCTAATGCCATAATTGTTTAAATTTATATTGTTACAAAATTAATTAATTAATTGTATATCCTATTTCAGGCCTGTCATTGAAATATTTCAGCAGGTTATCGGTAAGTTCAATTTTTGAACTTCGCGAAAACAGCTGCAGACAGAGATTGCTTTCCGGATCGTATATTTTGAATTTTAACAAAGTACTGCCTTTATTGTTTGTGGCCTGCTCTTCAATTTCTTCAATGATTTTTTCAGATATTATGTTTAGCGGAAGATTGACGGTTACACTTTTTATATATTTTTTACGGACTTCAGAGAGTAATTCAATTTGTGTCGCTTTGAATTCATAATATTCACTTCTGAATTTTTGTCTTACTGCACCTTTTACCATAATGAACAGTCCCGGTTTGCAATATTTTTGAAAATTTACATAATCCTGTCCGAAGAAGAAAAATTCATATGAATCGAAATAGTCGGCAAGGGTCAGCGTACTGAAAGGTTTACCGTTTTTTGATATTCCTTCGCGTGCCGAGGTTACCATTCCCCCAACTGAAAATTCACGATCCCTGTATTTTATTATATCGTTTTTCAGTTCTTTCAGTGATACCTCTTTAGAGCAAAAATTTTCTATTTCCAACTTATAATCATCCAGAGGATGTGAAGTGAGATATATTCCTATTAGTTCTTTTTCCTTATCCAGCAATATAATTTTCGGCCACTCTTCCACCTCCGGAACGGCAGGTTTTTTTACAACATTGCTGATACCGGGGTCTCCGAAAAGTGATTGCTGCATGCTCTGTTTTTCTGTCTGTATCCTGTTGCCGTAACGGATAAGTTTTTCGATGAATGAGGTACTGTCATTTTCATTTTCACCGGCAAAGAAACTGCTTCTTTTTATTTCGTTCAGGTTGTCAAATGCGCCGGCCATTGCCAGGGCCTCCAGGTTTTTTTTATTTACCATTTGGAGGTTTACCTTTTCAACGAAATCAAAAATTGTTTTATATGTCCCGTATTTTTTTCTTGTCCTGATAATGTTTTTAGATGCTGCTGAACCGACACCCTTAATCGCAGCCATTCCAAACCTGATATCTCCGTTTTTATTTGCTGTGAACTTGCTGAAACTCTCATTCACATCAGGCCCTAACACATTGAGACCCATTCTGTGACACTCAGTCATTAGTTTAGTAATTTCACTGATATTGTTCAGGTTCCTGCTCATATTTGCCGCCATAAACTCACCCGGAAAGTGAGCTTTCAGATATCCGGTCTGGTAAGCAATATAGGCGTAGCATACCGAATGTGACTTGTTAAAAGCATAGGATGCAAATGCTTCCCAGTCTTTCCATATTTTTTCAATTACATCATCAGGTTTTTTGCCAACCAGATTACACTCATCAATGAATTTGAAATTAGCTTTGCAACCCTCAACAAATTTCATTTTAAGTTTATCCATCAGAGAGGTTATCTTTTTACCCATAGCTTTTCGCAGTGTATCGGAATCGCCCCGGGTAAAATTAGCCAGTAACCGTGAAAGGAGCATGACTTGTTCCTGGAACACCGTAATGCCGTATGTTTCACTGAGGTATTTTTCCATCATTGGCAGGTCATATTCAACTTTCTGTCGGCCGTGCTTCCGGGCAATATATGTCGGGATATACTCCATGGGGCCCGGCCTGTAAAGAGCATTCATTGCCACCAGATCTTCAAAACGGTTTGGCTTAAGCTCCCGCAGGTGTTTTTTCATTCCTTCCGACTCAAACTGAAATATGGCAGTTGTTTCGCCATGACTGAACAACTCAAAAGTTTTTTCGTCATTCCACGGGATTTTTTCAATATCTATCTCAATGTCTTTCGACAATCGTATATTTTCAAGTGTTTCTTTGATAATGGACAAAGTTTTCAGCCCCAGAAAATCCATTTTTAACAGCCCTATGCTCTCAACATACCTGCCATCATACTGTGTTGTGTAAAGGTTCTCTGAATCCTTGGTTGGCATAAGGGGAATATGGTCGGTCAGCGGATCACGGCTTATTAGTATTCCACAGGCATGAACCCCGGTTTGGCGGACCGACCCTTCGAGGGTTTCGGCAAATTTTATGGTTTTAGCAATCAGGGGATTATCCGATTTTTTCTCTTTATTAAGTTCCGGACTGTTTTTAAAAGCTTTTGCAAATGTCATTTTTGGGGCTTCAGGTACCAGTTTTGCCAACCGGTCGGCCTCAGGTAAAGGCAGTTTCAGCACTCTTGCAACATCGCGAATTGCCATTTTTGCCCCCATAGTGCCAAAAGTACAAATATGAGCAACCTTATCCTGTCCGTACTTCTGTGTTACATAGTCTAAAACCAGTTGACGGCCGTCGTCATCAAAATCTATATCCACATCGGGGAGCGATATTCTGTCGGGATTCAGAAACCGTTCAAACAGCAGGTCATATTTTATCGGGTCTATATTGGTTATGCCGGTACAGTATGACACAACTGCCCCTGCTGCAGAACCCCTGCCGGGGCCAACTAACACTCCCATCTTTTTTGCTGTATTAATAAAATCCTGAACTATCAGGAAATAGCCCGGGAAACCCATTTGTGTAATAGTGTCCAGTTCGAAATCCAGGCGTTTAACAATATCATCCGGCACAGGATCTCCATATTTTTCCCTGGCACCTGTAATAGTGAGATGTCTGAGATAATCCGATTCCATCTTTACCCGTATGGCCTTTTCAAAACCTCCAATCCTGTTTATACCCTCTTCTCCAAATTCTTCAATCAGTTTCTCGGGAGGATATTTCATTTTGAAATCTTTTTCTGTGCCGAACTCTTCGGGAATTGGGAAAACAGGCATTATTGGAGGAGCATCCAGTTCAAAAGGTTCAATTTTGCTGACTATCCCGGAGGTGTTTTCGATCGCTTCCGGGATATCAGAAAACAGCCGGTTCATCTCCTCCTGTGTTTTAAACCACTCCTGTTTCGTATACCTCATTCGTGCCGGATCGTCGAAGTCCTTCCCTGTATTCAGGCATATAAGCAGATCATGTGCATCAGCGTCTTCCGCATTAATAAAATGAACATCATTGGTTGCTATTAATTTTATATTGTGGCTTTTTGAAAGCCGGATGATTTTTTCGTTTACCTTTAGCTGGGTTTCGTATACCTCTTCGCGCAGCTGCTGATCCTCAGCCGGATGTTTCATCAGCTCAAGATAAAAGTCGTCTCCAAACGTTTTTTTAAACCAGAGGGCAGCTTTTTCAGCTTCAGGCAATCTGTTATCTCTGAGAAGCCTCGGAATTTCGCCTCCGAGACATGCTGAAGTGACAATCAATCCTTCGGAGTGCCTTTCCAGCAAATTTTTATCTATTCGTGGTTTATAATAAAAACCCTCATTACTTGCAAAAGTTATTAGTTTTATGAGGTTTTTATAACCTGTTTTATTTTTTGCCAGTAATATAAGATGGTCGCCATACCTGTCCTCTTTGGCCGCCTTATCATGTATACTTCTTGCGGCTACGTATGTTTCACATCCTAAAATGGGTTTGATTTTTAATTTTTTGCAAGTTTGATGAAATTCCTTTATCCCAAGCATTGTTCCGTGGTCGGTTAGAGCAAGGGCGGTCATACCATCTTCTTTTGCCTTATTTACAAGGTCAAAAACACTTGCTGCCCCATCCAGAATTGAGTATTGTGAGTGTACATGCAAATGTGTAAAAGGAATCATTTTTTTAAATTTACAGGTTCAACTATTATCATGATAAAGTTAAACATTTTAAAAGCCTGAAAGTTTGTTGTTAATAAAATTGGGATAAATATTAATGCAGGCATATTGCTTATAAACAGATATTTATGATAAGAAAAAAATATCTTCCAATAATGGGTGAACATCTCCCCATTGCTCATTGACAGAGCTCTGATTTTAATGATTGATTATTTGCCGTTTAGCTTAAATTGATCTCCCCGGCAATTTTTTCTCTTATCTCTTCAAATTCCTGCTGCTCTAATTTTATGGGATTAGCGAAGTTCATCACATCAGCCTCTTTTTGCATAGGTATGAGGTGAAGGTGTGCATGAGGAACTTCCAGTCCCAGTACAAGGACACCAACTTTTTTACAGTTAACTGCTTTTTTAATGCCTGCAGCCACTTTTTTTGCAAACAGATGCAATCCTGCATAAAGATCGTCATCCAGATCGAAAAGATAGTCGACCTCTTTTTTAGGAATCACCAGCGTATGTCCTTTTGTTACAGGAGAGATGTCCAGGAATGCAAGGAATTTTTCATCTTCTGCCACCTTATAGGCAGGTATTTCATTATTTACAATTCTGGAAAAAATGCTTGCCATAACTTATAGAGATATTTGCATGATTTCAAATGGAATAATTCCGGAGGGTACTTTTATATCGACCACTTCACCGACTTTTTTACCAATTAATCCTTTGGCAATGGGAGTTGTAACAGAGATCTTACCTTCCTTAAGGTTTGCTTCACTTTCAGGTACTATCAGGTATTCCATTATAGCATTGGTCTTTTTGTTTTTTATTTTTACCCTGTTAAGTATCTGCACTTTTGAAGTGTTGATCTTTGATTTATCAAGAATCCGGGCATTGGCAACTTTTGCCTGTAATTCTACAATTTTAGCTTCCAGCATACCCTGTGCATCTTTGGCGGCATCATATTCTGCATTTTCAGATATATCGCCTTTTTCGATAGCTTCTCCTATTAATTTGGATATAGCCGGACGCTCGACATTTATAAGCCGGTCCAGTTCTTTTTTTAATTTTTCCAAACCTTGTTCAGTTACATATGTAATCTGTGACATCTCTTTTTACCTCCTCGTTTACTGTGTGCCAAAAAAAACAGAAAGAATTCCGGGTGACCGGAACTCTTCCTTTGACAAAAATATATATTTTTCTGATAATAAAAAACTGATCTTAAAAATATTATAAATATATATTTTGGAGATCAGGTATATTTTCTATTCAGAATTTCATTATATATCACTGCTTTTCTCAATGGGAACTTTCTTTTTTTAACTTTATTTAAAGAATTGTCTTGTGACTTACGAACAGCTTGATATATCCTTTTATCTGATGTATAACCATCTTTAAATTGATAAGATCTATCTGCTTCTTCCGGAAAACTTTGATGTTTTTTATAGTAATTGGTTACAGGCTTATCATCTGTAACTTCATTATCTCCGGGCAGTGACCACAGGTCATCGCTGTCGTCCGGTACATAATCATTAACTTTATTTTTTTCGGCAGCCCTCTTTTTTAATTGTCCTAATGAACCTGCAACAATTAATATCAGGGTTAAAATGATTACAATTAAATCATCCATAATAATTAATATTTTTCAGCAATAATTTGTTTACTTTGAAAGTTTAGTAAAAATACGAAAAATGAATCATCCCGGGATTATATTTTCAAATAGTTTTTTTATTTCTTTTTATAAGTTTGTTTTTACATGATTAAAATTAATCATTTTCAAAGGTATCGTATGAAACTCACAAATGTTTTAATCATACTATTATTTGGATTTTCACTAATACCCGTTTCATGTGATAAACTCAATAAATCTCCAATTCCATATGTCAGAGTAAATTTTATGGTCAACCTTAATATTGTGAATGAGTTGAATGTCCCGGGCAATTCAGTTTATTTTCCCAATTATGGTTATGGGGGAGTAATTATATATTGTGAATTCCCCGGTTCATACTATGCTTTTGATGCTACATGTACTTATGAGATAAAACCTGACTGCAGGGTAATAAATGAGGGTGTTATTGCCGAATGTCCCTGTTGTGGTTCCAAATTCATACTTATCGATAACGGTTATCCCGGCGATGGTCTGGCTACAATCCCTTTGAAACAATATCACGTTGCAGTGATCAATAATTTTGAATTAAGGGTTTATAATTAATTGCATGATCCTTTTCCGGCTCTGTGATCTGTAATTGAGATCATCTGTTACCGCTTAAAGCAGGTTATCCGGAATTTCTTGAAGGTCAGTACCTGTAATGATCAGGTTTGTATGGCCCTTCTATTGGAACACCAATATAGTTAGCCTGATCATCATTTAACCTGGTCAATTTAATCCCGAGATTGCCGAGATGGAGTCTCGCAACTTCTTCATCAAGTATTTTAGGAAGACGGTAGACATCTATCGGGTAATCATTTTTCCAAAGATCTATTTGTGCCAGCGACTGATTAGTGAATGAGTTACTCATAACAAATGAAGGGTGGCCTGTTGCACATCCAAGGTTAACCAGACGCCCTTCGGCCAGCAGAAATATGCTGTGCCCGTCTTTAAAAGAGTACTTATCGACCTGCGGTTTAATATTGATTTTTTCTATTCCCGGCCATCTTTCCAGTTTTGATACCTGTATTTCATTATCGAAGTGGCCTATATTGCATACAATAGCCTGGTCTTTCATCGCAGCCATATGTTCAGCTGTGATCACATCCTTATTACCTGTTGCCGTAATAAAGATGTTACCCTCATTTAGGGTTTCTTCCAATGTTTTAACCTCGAATCCTTCCATGGCTGCCTGTAAGGCACAGATAGGATCTATTTCAGTAACAATCACCCTGGCCCCGTAACCTTTCATGGACCTGGCACAGCCCTTTCCAACATCACCGTAACCGGCAACGACAACAACTTTTCCGGCAATCATTACATCAGTTGCTCTTTTTATGCCGTCAGCCAGAGATTCCCGGCAGCCGTATAAATTGTCAAATTTTGATTTTGTCACCGAATCATTGACATTAATTGCGGGAAAGAGAAGTTTGCCTTCCTGTTTCATCTGGTAAAGACGGTGTACACCAGTTGTGGTCTCTTCAGATACCCCTTTAACCTCTTTTGCGATACGATGCCAACGGCCGGGATCTTTTTCAAGAATATGGGTTAAGGCTTTGTATAGTTCTTCTTCATCCTGGCCGTTGGGAGTTCTTTTTAGGATGTTCGGGTTGTTTTCTGCTTCATAACCAACATGTACCATTAAGGTTGCATCTCCGCCATCATCCACAATAAGGTTAGGTCCCAGTCCGTTGCCAAAGTCAAGCGCCTGTTCGGTACACCACCAGTATTCTGAAAGCGTTTCACCTTTCCATGCATATACAGGTATCCCTGCTTTTGCCATGGCAGCAGCAGCATGATCCTGTGTGGAAAAAATATTACAGCTTGCCCACTGAACAGAGGCACCCAGTTCTTTAAGGGTTTCAATAAGGACAGCAGTTTGGACTGTCATGTGGAGGCTTCCTGTAATCCTTGCATTTTTGAGAGGTTTGGAAGGGCCGAATTTTTGCCGGATAGCCATTAGTCCCGGCATCTCCTTTTCGGCAATTTCAATCTCTTTTCTACCAAAATCAGCCAAATTAATGTCAGCAACCTTGTATTTTAGTTTTTCAATCGTTCCTATGCTCATCTGATATTTTTTAATTAATATACTGCTCTGCAAAGTTAGCAAATGAGGCCTATATATATTGTATTCCTTTTCTTTTTAATTACCCATATCTGAAAGGAATTTTATACGCATAAGCCTGATATCTTCCTCTGTATACTCGTCCTCGCCAAGTGCTTCGAGAGCCTCTTCCAGTGAATCAGTCTGAGCCTCCCTGAAGTATTCGAAAACTTCTTCCTGATGATCTTCATCCAAAAGATCATTCACATAATAGTCGATATTAAGCCGGGTACCTGAATTAACAATTGCTTCAACTTCGGAGATAACATTTTTTAAATCCACTCCCTTTGACTGGGCAATATCTTCAAACGGAATTTTTCTGTCAATACTTTGTATAATGAAAACTTTAAGTTTTGATTTGTTGGCGACAGTGCGGACAATAAGATCATCAGGGCGTTCGATATCATTCTCCCCGACATATTTTTTTATAAGCTCTATAAATTCTTTTCCATACCTGTGTGCTTTTCCCTGGCCTACTCCCTGAATTTTCTGCATCTCCTCCATGGTAACAGGGTATTGAATTGACATATCGGCTAAAGAAGGATCCTGAAAAATAACAAATGGAGGCAGGTTTTTCTTTTTAGCCAAATTTTTTCTCAGATCTTTGAGCATGGAGAATAATATCGGATCACCTCCTGTCCCGCCCGAAGGTGCCCCTGCACTTCCTGCATATTCTTCTGCCTCCTCTTCATATTTATGATTTTTCACAAGCATGAAGCGGGACGGATTTTTTAAGAATTCGTGACCTTTGGGTGTCATTTTTAACAATCCGTAGTTTTCTATATCTTTGTTTATCAGTCCTGCAATCATAGACTGTCTGAAAACCGCATTCCAGAATTTATCATCATGATCCTGGCCTGCACCGAATGATTTCAGCATATAATGCCTGAAAGATTTTATTGCAGCTGTTTTGTTTCCAATCAGGATATTTACAATATGTTCAGCTTTATACTGTTCATTGACTTCAATAATAGCCTTTAGGGCCCTTATTACTTCATCTTTAGCTTCGACCTGTTCCTTAGGATTTAAACAGTTATCGCAGTTTCCGCAATATTGATGTTTGTAAATTTCTCCAAAATAGTGAAGGAGGATTATCCTGCGGCACAGAGCCGACTCTGCATAGGAAACTGTATCCAGCAGCAACTGCCTGCCTATCTCCTGCTCGGCAACCGGCTTCCCGTGCATGAATTTTTCAAGTTTCTGAATATCTTTATAACTGTAAAAGGTTATGCACCTGCCTTCTCCTCCGTCCCGTCCTGAGCGGCCTGTTTCCTGATAATACCCTTCAAGGCTTTTCGGAATATCGTAATGAATTACAAACCTCACATCCGGTTTGTCTATACCCATGCCAAAAGCAATTGTGGCAACAATAACGTCGATCTCTTCCATAAGGAATTTATCCTGGGTACCTGAGCGTGTGGCAGCATCCATTCCGGCATGATAAGGCAGCGCTTTAATGCCGTTCACCTGGAGTGTCTCTGCAATCTCCTCAACCTTTTTGCGGCTGAGGCAATAAATTATACCCGATTTCCCTTCATTTTGCTTGATGAATTTTATTATTTGTGCTTCGGGCTTAATTTTCGGCCTGACTTCATAATAGAGGTTAGGCCGATTGAATGAAGCCTTAAACACCTGAGCCTCAATAATTCCGAGATTTTTTTGAATATCATGTTGCACCTTTGCGGTGGCCGTAGCTGTAAGTGCAACTATGGGAGCCGGACCTATCTCTTCTACAATAGGCCTGATACGCCTGTATTCAGGCCTGAAGTCGTGGCCCCATTCAGAAATACAGTGAGCTTCATCAATTGCATAAAAGGAGATATTTACATTTTTTAAAAATTCAATATTCTCCTCTTTTGTCAGGGACTCGGGAGCTACATAAAGAAGCTTGGTTCTTCCTGCCAGGACATCGTTTTTAACTTCCTGGATGGCAGCTTTTGATAATGAAGAATTTAAAAAATGTGCCACATAGTCCTCAGTTTGCATACCCCTCATTGAATCAACCTGGTTTTTCATTAGCGCAATAAGGGGCGAAATTACAATTGCAGTACCGTCAAGCAACAGTGCCGGAAGCTGATAAATCAATGATTTACCTCCTCCGGTGGGCATTAATACAAAAGTATTTTTACCCTCCAGTACACTTTTCACAGCCTCTTCCTGTTGACCTTTGAAACGGTCAAATCCAAAGTATTGCTGTAAATATTCTGTTAAAGACCTATCTTTGTCCATAAATTTTTTTCTTCCTTACATCATTTAATTATTTTCTTGAATTCTAAATTATTAAAAGTAAGAAAAATGGCAATAGAATTTGTTGTTTTTTAATAATTAATAGCATTCTTTTAAACAATTGGACAGATTGGGAGACTTAAATAATAAACTAAGTATTTATATTTGTGGTGTTTTTAAATTTACATAAAATGAGTGAAGATACTAAAAAAGATAAGAAGCAAAGCAGTGGAAAGAGTAAAAAGGACACAAGAGCCAGTTATGCCGAAATGTCGTTTCTGGAACATCTCGAAGAGTTGCGCTGGCATATAATACGTTCAGCCTTTGCTATTTTAATTTTTGCCATTGTTGCTTTTATATTGAAAGATCTCATTTTTAATAAAATTATTCTTAATCCGAGGACACCTGAATTCTGGACTAACCGCATGTTTGCAAGGCTTGGTGATGCTATTGGCAGTGAGGCACTGAAGATAAACCAGAAACCTCTCGAACTGATAAGTATTAAAATTGCCGGGCAGTTTATGACCCATATATGGACCTCCATTATTGCCGGTTTTATAATAGCCTCACCTGTGGTTTTTTATGAGTTTTGGAGATTTATTAAACCTGCCCTTTATGATGATGAAAAAAAATACGCTACAGGTGCAGTCGTTTTTACAACAATTTTATTCCTGCTTGGTGTGGTTTTTGGTTACTTTCTGATCGTGCCCCTGTCTATACATTTTTTAGGGACTTACAATGTTAGCGGCGATGTGACCAACCAGATCAACCTTAACTCATATATAGGTTCTGTAACTTCTATAATAATTGCTTCAGGTGTGGTTTTTCTGTTGCCGATTTTTTCTTATTTCCTCAGTAAAGTGGGACTTGTTACCCCGGAATTCATGAAAACATACAGGAAACATTCATATGTGGTAATGCTGCTGCTGTCGGCTGTAATAACCCCGCCGGATTTATTCAGCCAGATCATGGTATGTATACCCCTGGTGATCCTTTATGAGATTGGGATAATGATATCCCGCAGAGTGACCAAAAATAGGGAAAGAGAATTGGATGAGTTATAAATTATTTTTTTAAACAGATGATCCTTCGGGCTGAAAATATTGTTAAGAAATACAGGAAAAGAGTTGTTGTCAATCGTGTCAGCTTTGATGTCAGACAAGGTGAGATTGTCGGACTGCTGGGACCTAACGGTGCAGGCAAAACTACCTCTTTCTATATAATAGTGGGGCTGATCCAGCCATTCTCGGGAAAAGTATTTATCGATGATGAGGATATTACCAAGCTGCCGGTCTATAAGCGTGCAAAAAAAGGGATCGGTTACCTGGCACAGGAGGCATCAGTTTTCAGAAAGCTGAGCATTGAGGATAATTTGAAGGCAGTACTGGAAATGACTGACTATTCTAAAGAATACCAAAAAGAAAAAGTTGAAACATTAATAAACGAATTCGGACTTCAGCACATCAGAAAAAGCAAAGGTATCCAGTTGTCGGGAGGTGAACGCCGGAGAACTGAAATTGCAAGAGCCCTGGCAATTGACCCCAAATTCATTCTGTTAGATGAACCTTTTGCCGGTGTTGACCCTATTGCGGTTGAAGATATACAACAGATAGTTGTCAAATTAAAAGAGAAAAATATAGGAGTGCTGATAACAGACCATAATGTGCATGAAACTTTGTCAATCACAGACCGGTCGTATCTTCTTTTCGAAGGTTCGATAATGAAGGCAGGAACAGCAGAGGAGCTGGCCGGTGATGAAGATGTACGAAGAGTATACCTTGGCCAGAATTTTGAGCTCCGTTAGGCATTTTGTTAATAATCAAGACATTGCGATAATCACCCGGTTAACATTCAGTTAACACAATTAAAAAGAGACTGGGATCAGGAAAAATTTATCAATAAAATTTGGCTTATAATAAAAATCAAGTATTTTTGCAATCCCATTTTCAGGGAAAAGAGGATGGCCCGTTCGTCTAGTGGTTAGGACGCCAGGTTTTCATCCTGGTAGCAGGGGTTCGATTCCCCTACGGGCTACAATTTAATTTTAACAGTTATAACAGAAAAATGGCAAATAATAAGTCAGCTCTAAAAAGGATAAGGCAAAACGATAAAAGGCGTTTGCAAAATAAGTACTACGCAAAAATGACCAGGAATGCAATTAAAAAATTGCGTAACGAAACTGATAAGGAAGAAGCTGCTAACAGGTTGTCAGGAGTTATTTCAATGATTGACAAGCTTGCTAAAAAGAATGTTATTCATAAAAACAAAGCTTCTAACCTTAAATCAAAACTTACACTAAAGGTGAATAATTTGTAAGGATTGTCTTCATGATATTGCCGGGCCTCTCTGTATAAACGGGGAGGCTTTTTTTATGCATTGAAAATTATTATTTTTATGCAAACTCCAAATATCATGAATGAATACAGGAAAATGAACATTAAACAGTGGGCAGTGGAGGACCGTCCCCGCGAGAAGATGATCTCAAAAGGCCCAAGAACCCTTTCTGATGCCGAGCTGATAGCAATTCTTTTAGGTTCGGGCAATATTAAAGAGACTGCCGTAGAGCTGGGCAGAAGAGTCCTGAGCTCAGTCAATAATGACCTCAACGATCTCGGGAGAAAGGAGTTAAGCTATCTGACTGCCTTTAACGGTATAGGAAAAGCCAAAGGGGTGACGATAATGGCTGCACTTGAGCTGGGAAGAAGAAGAAAGGAATCAGGAATTTCTCTGAAAAAGAAAATTACCTGCAGTCGCGATGCAGCTGATCTATTTACTCCTTTGCTTCAGGATCTGAACCACGAAGAGTTCTGGATACTTTTACTGGACAGGGGAAATAAGGTCCTCGATCATTACAGGATCAGCCAGGGTGGAATATCAGGAACAATAATTGACGTCAGGATAATACTGAAAACAGCACTTGAGAAACTGGCTTCATCAATCATCCTATGCCATAACCACCCTTCAGGTACTATGGAAGCTTCAGAAGCCGATCTGAAGATAACCCGTAAAATGCTAAAAGCCGCAGGTTTAATGGATATTTCAGTGCTGGATCATATTATTATCGGGCAAAACAGCTATCTTAGTATGGCCGATGAAGGAATTTTACAGTAAAGAGTGGTAATTAAATGGTGATATTTTATGCAGAAAAACTGAATCCCCGTATAGAGTATGCCTCAAGGCTTATTTTTCAGGATATTCTGAATGTTGATATTCACTTTACAACAAACAGGGAAGAGTTTTTAAAGGGGAACTCTCCAAAAGTTAATTATTCTAATGCGAGATTAGATGACGAATTACTGATTATACCTGATTCTTTTTTGTTTTATAGCTCCCTTTCCAAACCTGTTATCAAACCTTTTCTATATAATAATGATTATTATATTTTTGAAAGCCCCGCAGGTTCAGACCTGCCGTTTGATCCTTTTGCCTCGGCATTTTATCTAGTGACAAGGTTTGAAGAGTATTTTGAAACAGTTACCGATAAATATAACCGCTACCCGGCTTCTATAAGTATTTTATCTGAATATGATTTGTTTAAAAAGCCGGTGGTGAATATATGGGCCCGTAAGTTGGCAGGCAAGCTGAAGGAAAAATATCCGGAGATAAATATACCCGTACCTCAGTTTGAATTTATTTCCACAATTGATGTCGATAATGCCTGGAGTTATGTCCATAAAGGTTTTTTAAGATGCTCCGGTGCGCTTTTAAGGTCTGCCATAAAAGGCAATTTTGCTGAAACCTTTGAAAGGATTAAAGTTCTTACAGGATCTGTTCCGGATCCATTTTTTACTTATCCATGGTTGGATGAGGTTTTTAAAGGTCATGAGGAGCAGGTCATATTTTTTTTCGCACTTGGCAATTACAGCCGGTACGACAAAAATATCCCGTGGAAAAATAAATATCTGCAGGAATTAATCCGTAAAACTTTGAAAAAATACTCTGTTGGAATTCATCCTTCATTTTATTCTGCGGATAATTCAGGAGATGGATTACTGAAGTCTGAAATTTCAAGGTTTCTGCAAATTATCGGGGTAAATCCTGAAAAAAGCAGACAACATTATATCCGCTTAAAACTGCCCGTTACATACCGGAGGCTTATTGACAACGGAATAAAAGAGGATTATACAATGGGTTATGCCTCACGAACAGGGTTCAGAGCCGGCATATGTACCCCTTTCAATTTTTATGACATTGAAAATGACAGAGTTACCCCGCTTAAAGTTTTTCCTTTCCAGGTAATGGATACTACACTGCGTGACTATATGGGGCTTACGCCTGATAAGGCAATGGAAGAGATTGAAGTTCTTATGAATGAAGTAAAAAATGCCGGAGGTACATTTATAAGTATCTGGCATAATGAATCTCTTTCCGGGCGGGATAAATGGAAAGGGTACAGGGAGGTTTTTTATAAAATGAATCAAACCGGATTTAATTGGTCAAATGAGCATAAGTAATGCACTGAAATATTTAAAACATGAGGAGTTGGATTACACTTTATGGGACAGGTGTATCAGCGACGCGGGCAATAGCAGGGTATATGCATTGTCGTGGTACCTCGACCGGACAGCGGTATACTGGGATGCACTGGTATGGGGAGATTATGAATATATTATGCCGGTTACTTTGCGCAGAAAGTTCGGAATAAAATATATATATCAGCCCCTTTTTTGCCAGCAACTGGGAATATTTCCGGAACCTGTTCCGGAGATAGCCGGACTGTTTTATTCGGAGATATTCAGGAGATTCAGGTTTGTCAATATTCTACTCAATTCAGCTAATCACATCCCGGATATTTACGGCATTAAAAAATTTTTACCACGCGATAATTTTCTTTTGAACCTGACTACAGAATATACCTCAATAAGAGACGGTTACTCAAAGAATACACTCCGCAATATTAAGAGTGCTGAAAGATCGCGGTTGAATTATGTTCCCGGCATCTCCATAAAAGAGTATATTGAATTTTTAGGTAAAAATTTGCCGGTGGGTGTAACAAAGAATGACCTGAGTAAATTCAGGAGTATAGTTGCATATTGCCTGCACAAAGGAATTGGTGAAATGCCGGGAATCTATACATCTGAAAACAGACTGTGTGCTGCTGTTTTTTTATGCCGGTGGAAAGGGAGGTTGATTTATCTTAATCCGGCTTCAAATGTCGATGGCAGGAAGAGCAGTGCAATGTTTTTTCTGCTGGATAATTTTATTTCGGCTAACGCGGGACAAGAAATAGTATTAGACTTTGAAGGTTCAATGGTGCCGGGTGTTGCAAGGTTCTATCAAGGGTTCGGAGCTAAAGCAGAATGTTATTATCCGTTGAAAATTAACAGGCTGCCCATTCCTTTACGTTGGATAAAAAAGATATAATTATTTCAGATTTTTCCGGTTCTTGCTTTGTTCTGCTCATTTCCATAAGCAATCGATTAGCTTTTTTATAATTTTTTAAACTGAAAATAGTTGTTTCTTCCCATCCTGAAATTTTTCAAATGCACCCATCCCAAAAAGGGCAAAATCATATCTAACCGGATCATCCGGATCGAAGAGTCTAAGGACATTTGTGACCTCTTCCACAGCCTGCCAGTCATTTTGTTTTCTTTTTAAAAGTCCCAGACCCCTCGAAATATTACCTGTATGAACATCCAGTGGAAGCATTAATGCAGAGGAGGGGATATTATTCCAGAGGCCGAAGTCAACATTGTTACTGTCTTTTCTGACCATCCACCTGAGAAACATGTTCAGCCTTTTCCCTGATGCACCTTTATTTACATTTGATACATGTTTACGTGTTCTCTCTCCGGGTATTTCGAAAAAGATACTATAAAAGTGGATCAGTGTATCTTTTATATTACCGTTGTTTTCAAATCCCTTCTCAAAAACAGATTCAAGTCCCCCGTAGTTTGCATAAATATTTTTCAGTGATCTGGCGAAATAGATACAGTCATCGCCATTAAATGTCCTGTGGACAAATGATTTAAGCAATCTGTAATCTGAGTCTGACGCATTAATTATAAATTGGTAGGGGTCGTTATCCATAATATTCATCAGGCGAATGGCATTTTTTATAATTGCTGTACGGTTACCCCAGGAGATTGTTGAAGTAATAAAGGCAGAGATCTCAATATTCTCTTTTTGTGAAAATTGTTTGGGTACCTGTATCGGGTCAGTAATAATAAATTCCGGTTTGTTATATCCGGCTGCTTTTTCTTCAAGCAATGTTCTTATGTCATCTCTGTTAAGATTGGAATATGAATCCATTTTTTTGATTCTGAATACAAGCGATTAATGAACCGGATAACCTTTGAGGGTACCCTGGCATTTTTGTTTATCTGTTATGGGATTTTCTCAGTCTCCTCAGATCCTGCATATATTACTCCGTCTTTAATATGAATTATTTTATCAGAGCGTTCGGCAAAATGATCATCGTGGGTTACTATTACAAAAGTTTGTTTAAAATCATCACGCAGTTTAAACAGCAGGTCGTGCAGCTCCTCTCTGTTTGCCGAGTCGAGGTTTCCCGAAGGTTCGTCGGCAAGCACTACTGCCGGATTGTTAATAAGAGCCCGTGCTACCGCTACTCTTTGTTTTTCACCACCTGAAAGCTCAGAAGGTTTATGGTTATATCTTTGTGTAAGGCCAAGATAGTCAATTAGTTTCATTGCCTTTTTTTCAGCTTTTTTTCTTGAAGTACGGGCAATAAATGCAGGGATGCAGATATTTTCAAGTGCATTGAATTCGGGCAGAAGATGATGGAACTGGAATACAAAGCCGATTTCTTTATTTCTAAAGGCTGATAATTCTTTTTCATCAAGAGAGGATATTTTTTTGTCTCCGTAGTATACTTCTCCGCTATCCGGCTGGCTTAAAGTTCCAATTATCTGCAGCAGGGTAGTCTTACCTGCTCCGCTTGCGCCCACAATTGAGTATATTTTCCCCATAGGAATTTCAAGATCAATTCCTTTTAGCACCTGAAGAGGGCCGAACGATTTTTTTATATTTACTGCTTTGATCAAAATATAATGCACCCGGTTAAAAGCGGAGATGCGGGCTCATTAATTGTACAAGCCCGCATATCCTATGAATTAATACTTACGATATCAGAATAAAGTTAGTCCTCCATTTGGTCGTAAATATTCTTTTTTATCTCATTAGCATCTTTCGTGACATCATTTGATACCTCATCCAGGTCCTTTTTAATGTCAGAGGTATGTTCGTTGATCTCACGTTTAATCTCATTTGTTGCTTTTTTAAATTCGCGCAATCCTTTACCTAATGTTTTGGCAATATCCGGAATGGCTTTTGCCCCGAAAAACAACAGCGCAAGCAGCATTACCAAAACAAGTTCCCCTCCGCTGACAAACAAAATATACGTTACCATTCCTAGTTATTTTACTTACAAATATACAAATTGGTATGATCAAAATTATAATATCTGTAAAAGTTTAATTCTGTTTTTATTTTTTCTTCCCTGCTGTCATTTTTAACAAACGCATTTGTATTTCGTACGCTACAGGTGTAGCTACAAACAGCGACGAATATGTACCGACTATTACACCCACGAGAAGCGCGAATGTAAAACCTCTGATAGTAGCTCCTCCGAACAGAAATATTGCAAGCAGTACGACTATAGTTGACAAAGATGTGCTGAAAGTACGTCGCAGGGTACTGTTCATCGCTGAGTCAACATTCTGTTCCCTGTTCCTTTTCGGATAAAGTTTAAGGTATTCCCTGATACGGTCCAGGACAACAACGGTATCGTTGATTGAGTATCCCAGTACTGTAAGGATTGCAGCAATGAAAGCCTGGTCAATCTCCAGTGAGAATGGCAGTATATTGTACAGCATCGAGAAAATTCCCAGTATTATCAGTGAATCGTGGGCCAGGGCGACTATTGCTCCCACACTGTATTGCCAGTTACTGAAGCGTATCAGTATATAGAGGAAGATAATTATTAATGCAAAACCAATTGCCACGACAGAATCCTTCCTGATATCATCAGATATTGTTGCCCCTACCTTTTGGGAGCTAAGCTGATAATCTTCAGTGAACTCTTCAAGGGTAACATTTTTATCAATAAATCCTGCATCCTGCAATCCCCTCATAAGCAGCTCTTCAACCTCGTTGTCGACATTCTCAGAATCGTCATCAACTTTATAAACGGTTGTAATTCTCACCTGGTTGGCAGATCCGAATGTTTTTACTTCGGGAGCCATTCCATATACATCTGTAAGTGCCTGCTGTACATCAGCAACCTGCACATCCTGCTCGAACCGTACCACATAAGTCCGGCCTCCTTTAAAGTCAATGCCATAATTTAATCCCCTGGTAGCCAGCGACATGATCCCTAATAAAATGAATGCACCTGAAATTATGAAGGCAATCTTTCTTTTTTCCAGAAACTTAATTGAGGTATTTCGAAGCCATTGGCTTGAGGCGGCAGATGTGTACTTTATCTGTTTACTTCTTTTCAGTCTCCATTCAAATATCAGTCTTGTGATAAAGATAGCTGTAAAAAGTGAAGTAAGTATACCGATAATAAGAGTTGTTGCAAAACCTTTTATCGGTCCCGATCCGAAAACATACAGCACTATACCGGTCAGAAGAGTGGTTACCTGTCCGTCAATAATAGCTGAGTAAGCATTTTTATAACCATCTGCAATTGCCAGTTTAAGGCCTTTCCCTGCTAGAATTTCTTCCTGTACCCGTTCATAGATAAGCACGTTAGCATCAACCGACATACCTATTGTCAGCACTATACCTGCTATACCCGGCAAAGTCAGGGTTGCTCCGAGAGATGCAAGTATGCCGATAATAAACAGCATATTGATCAGAAGTGCTGCATTTGCAGCGCCACCTGCATTTCTGCTATAGAAGAAGATCATGTATGCCAGTACCAGAACAAAAGCGATTATGAAAGAATACATACCTTTATTAATTGCTTCACGACCGAGAGAGGGACCAACAATTTCTTCCTGTATAATTCTTGCAGGCGCAGGCATTTTTCCTGATTTAAGAATGTTTGCAAGGTCTTTGGCCTCCTCGATACTTTCAAGTCCGGTAATGCTTGAACGACCTCCTGAAATTTCATTTTGAACAGTAGGGAATGAGCGTACATAATCATCGAGAACAATAGCTATTGATTTCCCTATATTTTCTTTAGTCATTCTTTGCCATGTTTTAGCCCCTTCACTGTTCATCGTCATTGAAACCTCCGGACTAGAACCGAACTGGTCGAAATCCTGTCGGGCGTCAGTGATCACGTCACCACTAAGTGGCGGCCTTCCGTCGCGGGTTGTTACTTTAAGGGCAATAAGTCTGAAATAGTTGCCTCCCTCATCAATAGCATTTGCAGTCCATCTGAATATCATATCTCTTGGGAAGATAGATCGTATCTGCTCCATTGAAAGATATTCGTTGACTTTAGATGTATCTCTTGAGTGTGCAATTCCCACTGCCGGACCGGGGAATAGCTGTCCTGACTGGTCTGTACTTGGACTCAGCACGGCGAATAACGGATATTGCTGTCTGAAGTTTTCCAGGTCTTCTAATCCGGCAACAGTGGTATCTTCGGTCATACCTGATTCCAGTTCTGAAAGCAATGAACTCCCGTCTGTTGTATCAGCATCTGCTTCTGTCTGGCTGTCTGCCTGGAGCACATCTTCTTCTCCGGATTCAGTATCTGAAGTCTGGATGGTTGTATCTTTTCCCAGGTTCTGTATTTCCTGTAATTTATCATTTGCCTGGAGAAGGTATTGGTAAACTTCTCTGTTTTCGTAAGTTTCCCAAAACTCAAGAGTTGCTGTGCCCTGCAGAAGATTTCTGACCCTGTTCTGGTCTTTAACCCCGGGAAGTTCTACAAGGATTCGCCCTTTAGTCTGCAACTGCTGAATATTCGGCTGTGCAACCCCAAAGCGGTCAATACGTGTTCTGATGATATTAAAAGCGTTATCAATGGCAGCATCTGTTTCTCTGCGGATAACATTCAGAACTTCACTATTGGTTGAATTTATATTTATTTTGTCACGCAGTTCAAGTGTCAGGAATATAGATGCCAGCTGCGCATTTGGATCTATCTGTTCAAAAGCTTGCCCAAAGAGAGTAACAAAATCTTCCTGACTTTCCTTTTTGAGCTGGTTAGCTTTCGCTAATGCAGCATTGAATGTTGAGTCATTATTATAGTTGGAAAGGGCTCTTATCAGGTCATCGACAGCCACTTCAAGGGTTACGTTCATACCACCTTTCAGGTCAAGCCCCAGGTTTAATTCAAGTTCTTTAACCTGTTTGTACGTAAATTTTTTAAGACCCAAGAAGTTATAAATGACTTCTCCCGAGATTGAATCGAGGTAAGAAAATTCCATTGCAGGATCTCCCTGTGCATACTCCACTGCTGCCTTTTCTACCTGTTTAGCTTTCCATGTAAATGATAATTGATAAAAACAAACAGCTGCCAGCAGTATGGCAAATGTCATTATAGCACCTTTATTTTGCATGTTATATAATTTTTTTGTTATTTTTTAGTAATATTTTTTATTTGATTAGACTGTATCTACACATTGGCCTGCCGGATCCGGCAGGTGAAAGGAATCACCGGATCGTAATGTTTGCCGGATGCTCAGAGAAGAACCGGGTGATCTTCCTCAGAAAAGGAGAAATAGTAATGACCGGCTATTAATTGCAGGAATGATAGTAATGATGGATTAACGGTTTTTTTATAGTCAGTTTTCAGTATTTGGGAATCATGCTGCTGGTGATATTTTTGGATTAGCTTGTTATGTGATTGTTCATACAATATCCGGGATGGTATTTTCTGAATTGAAATTTTTGCCGATAATGAACTGAATGGATTATACAGGCAAATCATATTTTCAGATTTGTCAGCTTGACCGCTATCAGCTTCTATCTCTTCAAGTCCGACAGGGTGTTTGTCAAAATATATATCCAGAATGACTGTAGCGCCAACAACTACAATTAAAGCTGCCAGCCTTAGCAATCCTTTTTTCGATATTTTAAGATCGTATTTCACAAGCTTTTTTTGAGCGGAGCAAATATACCTAAACATTTCAGGTTTACAAAGATAGGATTAAGTAATTTCAATGAATTAATTAACCCCGTCTGTATTAAGGGTTATGATTTTTCTTTTGTAATCTACTATTGCATTGTATTTCATAAGAAAATCACCTCCCAGCAGGCCGCAAATATTAAGATTTGCTGCTTTTGAGTATAATTTGTTTATTGATGAAAGATCAAGCAGGGCTACTTTGAGCTTCTCTAATTTTATTTTTCCCCAGGAGATTTCCTTTATTTCGGCTAGTACAGATTCCATTGGCATACCCCCAATGCCTGCAGTATTTACCTTGTCGGGGGAGTCGTCTGAAAGATTATATTTTGATGTAAGGTTTTTGTCGAACACCGTTTTGGATGCTCCTGTATCAACTACCCAGTATCCAATAGTTGAATCAAAAAACTTAGACGAAATGATAATATGAAAGTTGTCCTCTTCCAACTCGATTATTTGGACAGGGATTTTAATCTTCATTCGTTGTATATTTAAGTTCTTTAGAATAAATTCAGTCCGTATTCCCCCTGAGGTAATGACCACTACCTCTGAATTCTCTGTTTTTTTATAATTATTTGTGCACATGTGGTCCCGACATTACCGGCTCCGACAACTGTTACTTTCATCGTTTAAAATTTTATCATCCTTTTATTTGTATGCTTTTCCATTAATTTCCTTTTCCTTTTTGAACAGAACAACAAAAGCCAGTAACAACAGGATTGAGGCTATGGTTGTAACACTCCAGATAATATCCCAGTTGTAGCCAGTTGCAGTTTTATTAAGATCAATCAGTTTGGCACAAATGAAATTTCCAACTAAGAGGCCTGCTCCGAAAGTTACCAGAAAGATAAATCCCTGAGCCTGCGATTTGAGTTCAGCAGGAGACTTTTTATCGATATATATCTGGCCGCCGACGTAAAAAAATCCAAAGATCAGACCGTGCACAAGTATACCTATATAATAAATCCATGATTGATCGATAACTCCGCCGGCATAAAATGCAAAATATCTTATTGTTAATGCTATCAATCCCATTATCATAGTCATCCGTAGTCCGTATTTTTTTATAGCCGGGGGAACCAGCAGAATGAATCCCATTTCTGCAAGTACTCCCCAGTTGATAGTAATTGTAATATATTTTGTTTCGATATCGAGCAGAAACTCTGAAAAGTATGAATAGTACATTGCAAAAGGGATCATCGAAAGGAACGACATAATTATGAACACGGCGAAATTGGTGTCTTTCATTAGTTTAACAGTTCCGAGTCCGAAGATATCTGTTATTGTAAATTTGGCGCCTTTACCCGGTGAAGGTGTGTCGGGGAGTGTGAAGTTGGTTATTGCAGCCACAATGCTGACTCCCGCGCCGCAATAAAACGGCAGGTTGGTGCCGTCAAAATCCAGTTTCAGAAAATGAGTAAAAATAACGCTGAAAATTCCTGATGCCACCCAGCCTATTGAACCGAAAACTCTTATTTTAGGAAACTCTTCAGAAGGGAGGTGAGCCATGGCAATTGCGCTTGTGAGGCTCCAGGAGGGCATATATGCAAGCATGGCGAACAGGAGGCAGATAAAGAGTATATCAGGATTGTTTGTATTACCTGCCCATAATAACATAGCTGCATTTATTATATTCATCGACGTAAGAACTTTTTGTGCGGGCCAAAAACGGTCTGCCAGCATCCCGATCATTGGCGATAGCATACATCCAATTGCCATTGAGCTTAATATCAAAGCTTTTTGTGTGCTTCCAACCTCAAGGTTGGTGAGATACGCGGCAAGGGGTACCCACCAGACAGCAAACATCATGTATTGGAGTAACATCATGACGGAAAGTTTCAACTTATGCATAATTTATATTTATTTAAATTTTGATATCCGCAATATTAACAGGAGCTATTCATTTAAATTAATTATTTCCCTGTTATTATTTTTTTGAGTTCTAAGGTTTTTTATCTCCCTGATATTTGGTTTTTCACCTATTTTCACGGTATATATTCCGGCATCGTGCAGCCGGGGTTTAATTGTACTGCCATTGATGCGGTAGATCTGTGACAGTTCACCGGTTGATTCACTCCATATTTGTATTACCTGGTTCTCTTTTTCAGTGTTAATCTCCGGAAGCACGTTATCCGCGCCCATCCCCAGATTATCAAACTGGGATATTGTAAGAGGCCATCCCGGGAACTGGTCTCTCACCGGATTAGGATTTTCAACATCTGCTTTAAACCTCCAGGCATTGATCTCAATTTCTCTTTCAGCCGTATCAAATATGATCATTCCATATCCTGAAGATCTTATCAGTGCCTGGTTATACCTGCTTTCTTTATCCATTGTAATCTTTCCCGGGTTTCCGATTGCATATAGATAATTTTTATTTCCGAAAGCATCAATATAGTCTCCGGTATTGGGATAACCATGCTCCGGTCTGTTGCTCACAGGATAACCGAGCTCATCGGGAAGAAACCATCGCTGGTAGCCAACCGCAATAGCGGGAGTGCAAAAACTCCAGCCTGCATCACGATAATTTTGCAGTCCGTATTGTACGAGCGACGGCACATGCTGGTCGCCGTTAATATGAAATGCAGCCGCCTTTCTCATGATCCTTATTACTTTATCTCTTCCTGACTTAGGCCAGCCTCCTGAGTCGAGGTCGCCATAAAGAATATTTTGCAGGTTGCCGTGGTGTGTGGCTACATTGGCAAACAGGGTTTGCGAAAGCAGTACTTTCATATCGGTATTATCCCATTGTGTTATCCAGTCATTCAGAAATTTGATCTGTCTTTCACCGAGCAGTTTTAGTCCCGGTTTTTCAAGAAATGAAAGATCCTCTCTGGGTGCCTTTAAATGGTCTTTCCGGCCTTCCCAGTCAGATACAGCCTCAGGCCCGGTTTTAAAGATCCTGTCAGTTACGATAGCGAAGTTGACCCTGCCGTAAGTCAGGTCAGTATACCAGACACTCATACCCCTGTCGATCGGTGCAGGGTCGTAAGGATCAGGAAGATGTCCGCATTGAGTACGGTTCACGACATTCACCATTTTTACCGACTGTGTAAATCCGCGGGTATCATCACTGATCATACCCCCGGGTTTAGCTATTCCCCCTTCACCCCAGAGGTTGCCATGATAGACATCATGGTCGTCGGGAGTGCAGATTGTCGGGCGGTCGCGCATAAGAGACCTGAAAGCCCAACCGAACATATAGTATTTACCCAGATAATTGACTATCGATACATCGGCGGGTTCCCGTTTTACCGGATAACCCCCGTTTGGTTCATATATCTGATCTCCTGAAAAATAGAGTATATCAGGATCTTGTTTCATTACCGATTCTGTCAGGGGGGTATAGGGGAATCCGTAATGATACTGACAGGTAAAGCCGCCGAACTTCAATGGTCTTCCTGCCGGGTCTTTTCGTATCGTTCCCTCATAGTAGTCAGGCCATTCAGTTCCGTCTTTTCCTTTTTCTATATATTCTATACGGTATTCTGCATCTTTTGAGTCATCCCAATCTTCCAGTTTGAAGACAGCAGTCCTGGAATCAGGCTCTATTGGCTTAGATTCAATGGTTTCCCACGTTCCCCCTTTTTTTAGTTGCAATGACACTTCATGGTTGTCATTTTCTCCCAACGGTGGAAGTAATGCCATCAGCTTAACCCTTTTTTTACTTAAAGTGTACATTGTCCATAATACCGGGCCAAACCGGTTTCCGGGGTTATAGATGACTTTTGATCCCGACAGGTTTATTTCATCAAATGCAAAATTTGAATTGCCAGGTTTTTGGTTACCACCCAGTCTCATATTACTTGCTACCGCTATCAGGCCTTCAATACCTTCAATGTTGCATTTCAGTTCATCAGGACCATTACCGTTCTTGTCGGCAATGCTCATTTTCAATTGGTTATTGTTACCTGAAACACTTATTATAATTTCACTGAAATCGAAGCCGGGTGGTAAATTCACCTGCTTGTCTTTTAAAAAGGCAGATCCGTTCAGGCTGATACCAGCCTTTACTCCCTCTCCAAAATAGCAAGCTGCACGGACATCCGGGTCTTCTCTGTCATGTACTCCTATTAGAAAACCTGCAGAGCCGGCAACATCCCCTTTGTCATCAAGCATAATTCTGGCAGACACTTTAAAATTCCCTTTATCGGGCGACAGGTTGTAAGTTAAAATGTTAACCCTTGAATTTGGAACTATTCCCTGGCAAAGGAGTTTCCCGTTTTCTATTTTCCAGTCCTCAAGCGGAATTGACCAAAAATCCCTTCCGACCCATATTCGGTCATTAATGTTATTGAAGTCGGCTGAGAATTTTTGTTTTGTCGTGCATGAGGTTATTGATAGCAGCAGGATAAATACAAAAGTTTGAAAGTAGTTCATAGTTATATTTTATTAACGTAGGCCAAAATATTTTTTAAGCACGTATTCGGGCTGGTGGATGTCGGGTTTTTGTTTCAATTTGGTAAAAAAAACAACGGGGACATTTTATTTAAGTAAATTTGATAATGTTTCTCTATCCTCAGGATGAACAGAACCATCAGGCAGTGGCCCGATATTAAGGAGCAGGTTATAGCCGTTTGACTCCGCATCGTCTAATAATTTTTTTACATCCTCAACCTTAAGGTGGTATCCGTCGCATGTTTTGTTGTAACCCCAGGTGGCTCCGGCTCCCGGCCGTGGTGGCTGCATGGTGTTACAAACCTCTTTGGGTTTATCTTTATTGAGTTCGTAAGCTTTTTGTGCAACCGGATACTGCTCTCCTACCTTTTTATTACTGCCTCGTTCGGGGGCCATAAAATCTTCATCTCCGTTTGCCCCCTGCTTGAAGGAGATCAGAGCATGCGGCGATAAATTTCTGATCAATGCGTAGGTCTCTTCTATTGGAAAAACATCCGGATTTGCATAGTAACCCATAATGGGATCGAACCATATCCCCGCTATTGAAGGGTATTGTGTAAGTAATTCCCTGAGCTGGGCATGTACATAATTAACATATTTCCTGAAATCTTCAGGTTTTTCATATTTATAGGTGTCAGGTTTATTTTTATAGGCAGGCCGTGCACTGCTCCAGCCCTCTTCACGGTCATAAAACCAGGGATGTTTCCAGTCAGCTGCATACGAATAGTAAAGGAACAGTCCCAGTCCCTCCTGTTCGCAGGCCTTAGCCATCTCTGCCATCAGGTCTCGCCGGGCAGGAGAGTTAACACTGTTGAAATCTGTCTCATCTGTTTTGAAAAGACAGAATCCGTCATGATGCTTACTGGTTATTGTAATATACTTCATGCCAGCCTTTTTTGCCAGTCTGGCAATAGATTTTGCATCGAAATCCGAGGCAGTGAATTCATCTTTTAGTTTAGCATAACGGTCAACCGGAATAGTATCTCTCAGCTGAATCCATTCCCCTCTGCCGAGCCGGCTGTAAAGCCCGTAGTGAATAAACATTCCAAACTGTGCATCTTTAAACCATTGCAGGTTGGCGGACCTGGGATCTTTTTTGTACTCTTTCCTGTAATTTTTCAGATAATCCGGGACACCTGCCGAGACAGATAGGCTGACAATCAGGAAGATAAAGATATAAATTATTTTTTTCATGTCAGTTTCATTATCAGTCAGCAAATTTTTTCAGACGCGGCATTAAAAATTCTGAATATCTTAAGAACCCGAGGTCTGTAAAGTGAACCCCGTCTACTGTTGCCTCATTATCATCTCCTATCATTCCTTTAGAAGGGATAAGCCTGATATTTTTCTCCCCGGTTTTTTTCAGGCCCCTGAAAATTTTATTCAGCGCTTCATTTTTATCCTTTATAAGTTGTTTGTTTTCAAGATCATAAGTGGCTTTTGGATACACAGGGTTTTCGATGAAGAATATAGGGACATCCGGTAGCTTATCTCTTATTATGCGATAGAATTTTTCTGTTTTCTCTTCAATCTCAATGACACTTACATTTGGCATAAAGTCCAGCAGTATTACTGAAGCGTCACATTGGGCTATCAGTTCGGCAATTTCATAGTCCAGTTTGGCATTACCGCTGAATCCTACGTTAATAACTTCCCTGTTCAGCCATCTTGTAAGTATGTTGGTATGTGCCATACCGGGCCGGGTTGCACATCCTCCCTGCAATATGCTGGTGCCATAACAAACAACTGGCTTATTACGGTTTGGCAGGTTTACACCGGGTTGTGCAATCACAGACAATGAGTCTACCCCTATCTCGAGCGAGGTAACTCCGTCGTAAAGAGGCAGGAAGAGAATAAATTCACGCATCAGTCCATCCATATTTGATGATATAACGACCTCATTTTTTTTGCCTGACGGCCTGGCAGAATTGACAAACACCCATTTTCTGCCATTCAGGGCATAAAGGTCCAGTCCTTTTATCCCTGTAAAAGCCATGTGGTTCATAACATTGTCATTCAGCAATTCCCATTTGGCTGCTATCCTGGTTGTGTTAGACCGGAACCTGATTGCCAGTCCGGCGTTGCTTTTACCAAGGCTCCATACCGGAGGCCTGGTTTTTTCCTTAAGGTTGGCAGGAAGGCGTTCATAACGAGTTTCGGTGTCTTCAGACACTTTTCCAAGAAGCGGATAATTGTCTGCATTATAATAAACCAACTGGGCATTCCCCAGAATGGCTGTTATGATCAGACTGATCAGTAAAAAAAGTGTTCTCATAAGATTATTATTTTACCCATTCATTATATAATTCAGCCGGGTTGCCAACTATTTCACGGGAAATTATCTGCAGCTGGCCGGCAGCATCTAAGTTACGGAAACCATTTTTAATAACAGCAATATCCTCTTTAATTGTTTCAGAGTCCTCATATTTACCATTACAATCGGTAACTCCTGCAAGAGACAGTTTTCTGGGTGCAAGTGTTACAGCAAGGTCTGGGAGATCATATTTTGTAAGTGCTCCGGGTACCAGGGAATGGACAAACAGCGGATTGTAGAAACGATTTTTTACTATTGAACTGTATGATGAATAGGGTTTTACCAGCATGACACGGGAAATTACCTGATCCATAGCAGCAGCATGTAACAGGGCAGGTGACAATTCATTATGAGCAACACCATAAACCTGTTCTGTTTCGAAGAATTCATCAAGCAAATGCGACAGCTTCACGATATCTCCTGCCTGTATCCCGGTAATACTTCTGCCGATGAGCATTGCCGTAAACCACATGTTATAAGAGATATTTTGTATAAATGCATCGCCTTTCAGACTGCCCTTCCCAAGTTCGCCTGTACCTGTAAGGTCAGGTGCCATCACTGTATAACCCTGTTTTGTCAGCCATTCAATTTCGCCTCCTTCGGCAGCTTCTGAAGCTTTCCCTTCAGAATGAAGATAAATTATTCCTTTATCATTTGGAACTTCAGGCCTGAACAGAAGGAAAGGCAATACATATTCGCCTTCACCTTTAATAAAATATTTTTCAATGTTGTATCCTTCTCTCTGATATCTTCCGGTAAATACCGGTTTATCTGAAAGGGAGGGATCCCTGTAGCCTGAAAGCTGCCTTGCTGATAATTTCACATTTTCAGTATGGCTTTTGATATCTTTTCTCGAATTTTGAAGATTGTAAAAGTACTTATTAGCCTCTTTCAGGTTCAGTGTGAATACTGTTTCACCTCCAAGAGATGAGGCTAGTTGTCCGGTCGGGGTTTTTTGCAGCTCTTTTTCAGTAAGATAATCGACTTCAACCTCTTCTGACGGCCCGTCAAGTTGCAGGTGTTTCCGGAAGAATGCATACATGGCTTCCCGGTTTATTTGGGTATACCCGTGGCCTTCGTCATCCTCTGTCAGTTCTATGTTGCCGGGTTTACCGAAAATATCGTAAACCCTTTTCACCTCTTTGTAACTTTCCCTGGATCCTTCAATATTAAAAAAGTCCCTCGTGGTTGCCATTATAAGTGTAGGCTTAGGTATTCTGGCTTCAATAAAACCGGCATGGTCTATTCCGCGGATAATCCCGTGATAGAAGTTTTGTTCACCGTCCTGCACCCCTATTGATTCTATCAGTCTTGAAAAGGTAGTGATATATCCGGCAGGAGCAGAAGCGTTCACCCGTTCGTCCATAGCAGATATGTATGCAGTCTGTGTGCCCCCTCCCGAGAGGCCGTGCACTCCAATTCTTTCAGGGTCAACCTCTTTTCTGCTGACCAGGTAGTCGATGCCCCGGATGCCGTCCCAGATAAAGTATCTGCCAACCGACTGTCCGATAAGGGCAGTCTGAACAGAGGGGTAGGAGTGTTCCTTTGTTGAGCTCCCGATTGCAGATTTCCCAGTTTCAGGATCGTAATATTGCAATCTTTCTCCCTGTCCCAGGGGATCAAAGGCAAGTACAACGAATCCTTTTTTTACCAGGTTCAGCAGAGGTTGCTGATAAAGCGGGCGGCGGTATGCAATATCACTGTGCCCCGAGCAGAACAAAATTCCCGGGACAGGCTTCTTTATATTGTCAGGGATAAACAGTGAGGCTGTAACATAAAAGCCAGGAAGGGATTCATATATTACATTTTCTATCCTGTAGCCATCTTTTTTGATTTTCCCGGTGATCTTTGGATTTAGCGGGGTCTTTTCATTAAAGGGACCGGTAATATCCCATATAGTCGCTTTGATATTGTTTTGCATTATCTGCCATTCACCTGTGGTATTAAGCCTTGATACTGATTCCTCTCTTAAATCGAGAAAAGTGAAAGCTTCGTCACTAAGGTGGTGGTATAAAGCATTAGAAGCATCACTGTATTTCAGCCATCTTCCCAGTACATTTAAATCTTCTTGTGCCGATGAATCTTTTGGTAACAGAAAAATTGACACAAATAAGAAAAGGAGGATCCTGCAGATATTATGCGATAAGACATTGATTTTTTCTCCGGAGGGTTCTCCAAAAATTTTTATAGTTTTAGTTTGCATTTGAAAAAAATTAAAGATTGATCACCAAATTTAAATACGTACTCCTGTGGTACCTCCCTTAGTGAGAGAGATATCATGAGGCTTGTTATTCTTCCACGATCCACCGGTGAAATCAGGGATATCTATTGGCATTGAACGGTTGGCAACAGACCATTCGCTTAAAGGTGAGATCACGCTCCAGGATGCGGCGTCATAAACATCAATATCGAGGGGCAGGCCATTTCTCAGGCAGTCGATCAGGCGCCAGTCCATCAGGAAGTCCATTCCACCGTGCCCTCCTATTTTAAGAGCCATCTCTTTCATTCGTGCAATGATCGGAGGATTATATTTTTCTTCAATCTCTTTGAATTTTTCTTCTGAGAACCACCCTTTATGATTGTCAGCCAGGCGCGGTTCGAGAGGATATTTCTGAGCAGTGGCTTTGGTACCGCTTAAAAGGTGAAGCCTTGAATAGGGGCGGGGGGTTGTAATATCGTGTTGCAGCATTATTGTCTGGCCTGTAACTGTTTTTATTGTAGTAACATTCATATTTCCCCGGAATGGTTTATCTACAAATTGTTTAAAATAGTCTTCCGACTCAGTCAGTTTTTTTGCTATGTCATTCATCATAAAATCTTTGGTCGAGGTAGAAACCAGGTATTCCATTCTGTTGCCCCTGTTGATATTCATGGCCTGTGCAACCGGGCCGATACCGTGGGTTGGGTATAGATTACCGTTTCTGGTCATATTTTCCTTCAGCCTCCAGCTTCTGCCCGGTTTACCCCTGAAGAACAGGCTTTCCCCTATTTCATGGACATATCCGCCTTCACCGTGAATGATATCTCCAAAGAAGCCGTGTCGTGCTAAGTTTAGAGTCAGCAGTTCAAAAAAGTCGTAGCAACAATTTTCAAGGATTGCGCAGTGCTTTTTTGTCCTCTCTGATGTCTGCACCAGCTTCCAGCAGTCCTCTACTGTTGTTGCTGCCGGCACTTCAAGAGCTGCATGTTTACCCTGCTCCATGGCATATATTCCCATAGGAGCGTGCAATGGCCATGGTGTTGCAACATATATAAGGTCAATATCATCCCTGCCGCACATTTCCATCCAGGAATCTTCACTGCCTGAATAGACTACCGGAGAATGTCCCGGTGTCTTGATCCTCTGTTTTGCAGCTTCGGCCTTTTCGGTCAAAACATCGCATAAACCTTTAATTTCAACTCCTTCAAGATAACTGAGCCTGGTTACAGCTGCAGATCCTCTTCCTCCAAGGCCAACAAATCCGACTCTTACGGTCTCAAGTTTTGGGGCTGAATAACCAGACATGTTAAAGATATGGGGATATCTTTTTTCTGCCTCTTTTTTGATATGGTTCAATGCTGATTTATGCGATTGTTCTGAATAGTAGTTACTACCTTTCAGATGAGCTGAACCGATCAAACCTATTCCGGTCAATCCGGCAATTTTTAGAAAATCTCTACGATTACGTTTCATTCGTTAAAAATTTTATTTCTGTAAAAACATTGCAAAATGATAATTTTACGTGATAATCGGAAATCATGAACTGTAAATAATCACAAAAAGAGATATTTTGATTATTTTACCGGGAATTCACTCAAGCCAATTAATGAATTTTTCAAATATCTCATTATTATTTTCCCTTGTTATGTTTAAATTCTCTTTTGCATTTTTCAGTTCATAGGCATATTTTATGAAATCCATTTCTTTATTGTCTTCCAGTATATCTATTATTGTACCCTCCCCGTTTTTACAATTGGCCAGCAACAGTTTTCGGGGTGCCAGGGTTGCTGCCAGATCAGGAAGGTCATATCCTGTTAATGCTCCTGCAACGAAATATTTAGACATGCCTGAATCATAAAATTTATTCATAACTACCGACTGATAGGATACCAAAGGATTAAGCAGCGCCACAGATTTGACAGACTTATTAAAAGCTGCAGCGTGAAGTAGTGTGGGTCCCATTTCATCAAATGCGACAGCTCTTATTTTATCATGGTCAATATCCGGCCTCATTTTTAAGAAATCAGCCACCCTTATAACATCTCCTGCCTGAATCCCGACTATGCTGCGGCCAATCATCAGAGCGAGGTAGTTGGATCCATAGCTGTTGTCTTCAACTTCGCCGGTACCTATTACATCAGGTGCAGCAACTATATAACCTTTTTTTACAAGCTGTTCAATTTTTCCTCCCGCAGCTGAATCAACAATTTTTCCACGGGGATGAAGATAGATGACAGATGAAAAATCTTTCCCTTCTTTGGGTATAAAAAGTAACAAAGGCACAATATATTCACCTTCACCATGAAGTGCATACATTTCCACAGAATATCCGTCACGCTGATATCTGCCTCTGAATACAGATTTGATCTCTCCTGAAGGATTCACAAATCCTGAAATTTCAGAAGCTGATTTGAGAACATTATCAAGGTGTTTATCCGGGTTTTTCCCCGATTTTTCGAGCTTTGCGATCAGTTTTGCAGATTCCTCTTTATTTATATCATAAGCAAGCTTTCCTCCCAGTGAAGTGATGAGTTGACCCGATTCAGTAACCTGCAGGTCTTCAGGGGGGAATCCGTCAAATTTCTCTTCTTCATGACTGCCGGGTAATTGTAGTTCTCTTTGAAAGAATGCATAAATATCTGTAATATTGTTGAAGAAGCCATGTCCGGCATCATCTATTGCCTGTCCTGCTTTTTCTTCTCTGCCAAAAGCTTTATAGGCCTGCCTAACCTCCTCAAAAGTTTCCACAGCACCCTGTATGCTGAAAAAATCCCTGGTTGTGGAAGATATCAGTAATGGCTTGGGAGCTCTCACCTCAAGCAGGTCTGCATGCGTGATACCGTTAAGGATGCAGCGATAAACATTTTGTTCTGCATCCTGTGGCCCCAGTGATTCGAGCAATCTTCTGAATCCGGTTATATAACATCCCGGCACTGCAGCTTTTATCCTGTCGTCAAATGCAGAAATGAATGTTGTCTGTGTGCCCCCCCCCTGAGCATCCGAAGATCCCAATCCTTTCATGATCAACTTCTTTTCTGGTCATTAAATAATCAATACCCCTTATGCCGTCCCAAATAAAATATCTGATGGGAGATATTCCTGAAAGAAACATCTGATTACCAAAATATGAATGTTCGCGGGTTGGTGATGAACCCATCATGGATTCCTTCTTCTCATCGTCCCAATATTGTACCCTTTCGCCCTGGCCAAGAGGGTCAATTGCCAGCACAATGAATCCTTTTTTTACCAGGTTATATATCTGTTGCATGGGACCGTTTGATCTGAATGCAGGAAATCCATGGCCGCTGACATGTATTATGGCCGGCCTTTTTTTTACTTTGCCCTCCGGGATGAAAAGGCAGGCAGTAACATACAGCTGAGGCATTGATTCGTAAATGACTTTTTCAATTTTGACACCATCTTTTACGACGGTCCCGGTAATGACAGGATTAAGTGGCGTTTTTTCGGGGAAAGGACCGATTAACCTCATCAATATCTCATTTACCTCTTTTTGTCTGTTGATCCAGTCCTCCCGGGTCTTTAAGCCGGAAACTTTCCTGTCTCTTTCATCCAAAAAAGTATATGCCTGATCATTAAGGTGATGTATGAGCATATTTTTCCCGTCACTCCATTCAATCCACCTGTCGAGAACATTCAGGTTTTCTTCCTGTGCTTCCGAGGAGAAATATTGCATTATTAATGCCGCTGAAAGCACAACAGCGCTGATTAAGTGCCTGTGAAGTTTCATTGTTTGATTGTTTGATCGTTTCATTGTTTTATTTCAGATTAAAATATCTCATGCCTGAAATACTTCTCTTAATACTCTTATTGCGTTTAATCCTATAATTTTCTGAATATCATCATCTGAATACCCCATCTGTACCAGTCCGACCGTAAAGAGAGGCCAGTTGGTCCATGCCATGCTTGACTGCATCTCCGGTTTTGGGGTAAACGGCCCTTCATCAGGCCACAGTGCTTCCCACCGTGTGCGGGCGGGCGTTCTTTTAGCCCTTTCAGAGATAATTTTATTCTCTTCAGCATTATATTTTGAGGAGTGTCCGTGATCAGTGCCAATAGTCACATAGTCAGCTCCAAATTTTTTAACCACATAATCAATATGTTTCATTAAAGCTGCTATATCACCTGTTCCACCCAAAAATCGGGGAATACAGCAAATTCCTATAAAACCTCCCGTGTCGGCGAGGGCTTTGATTACCTCATCAGGTTTTGATCGTATAACTTTATTAACTGAAGCTGCGCAGCTGTGGCTTGCGACAACTGGCTTATCAGATATCTGAGCAGCCTCAAGGCTTGTCTGCCAGCCTGAATGAGCAATATCCACGATAACACCCACACGGTTCATCTCCTTTACCACACTGCGGCCAAAATCACTGAGTCCGCCGTTTGCCGGCTCACCACACCCGTCGCCTATCATATTACGGCGGTTGTATGTCAGGTGCATCATTCTGATTCCCAGCTGATAGAAAATTCTGATAAACCTCAGTTCCTCCTCAACATTAACCCAGTCCTGCGGGAGAGGAACACCGTTCCCGCTGAAACAGAGAACCCGTTTATTATCCATTTTAGCCTTCATTATATCTTCAGGGGTGACAGCCTTACTTATGAATTCTTTCATCATATCGGTAGAGTATGTAAACCGGGCGAGTCTTTTTAACAATCTTTCGATAGCATTACCTTCTTCTCCGGCGTTTTGAAATACACAGGTAACACCTGATGCTAACCATGCATTTTCATACTCTTTCCTCTCCTTTTCAACATTTATAAAACGGGTCATCCGCATCTCCTCTGACAGGTCCTGAATTTCGAGAGGTGATGCTTTATCGTTTATTGCATCTGCAATTGCAGCGCCATCCAAAGCCGCTGTTGGCTGGAATCCATAAGTATCGAAAACAAGTGAGTTTTTATGCAGTTCCAGTCCGTGTTCCAGTTGTGCCTTAGCAGGTTTGAGAATATTCAGGGCGGTATCGTAGGACGCTTGCATTTGGGCGTTTCTTGAGAATGCCTCCCTGTATGGTTCCAACAACCTGTCGAGAGAATTACCGAACAATTTTGATGAAGACAAAACAGTAAGGCCTATTGATGATCCGATAAACTGGCTGCGTGTAATTTTTTTATTCATAGGTGCAAATTAATGAATTGATAATTAACATATTAATCTAAATTTAAATACTTCATTATAGCTTCATTACCCTTGAGTGCATCAGCAGGAATGGGATTTTCGTCAGTATATACCCTTAACTGATTTTCCGGCAGGATAGTAACAAAATCCTCATTTACTGTAGGTTCCCAGGAAACTCTTCCTGAGCTCAGCTTCAGGTGATGTGCAAAGAAGTTGTACATAACTGTCCTTTTTGAATAACCGTAATCATGTTTTTCTGCGGGGAAATGGGCATTTTCCACTTTATGCTCAGCATCATACAAAGCATAAACCTTTTGTATATATGGATACTCCACCCGCGGAGTGTTCCGGGTATAGTCATTTCCATTGGAAATCAACAATAATGGCCTTGGGGCACACAAAGCTGCAATTTCCACATTATTGGTCTGGTGGTCTTTACTTTTATGAATCGGCATACCACTCTCGCATACACATCCTCCGAAGAAATGTGCTGATACCTGCACGCAGGGCACTGATGCTGTTATCCTG
>CAZBWK010000004.1:0-63704 GCA_964495655.1 uncultured Prolixibacteraceae bacterium
TGATTAATTTTTTTAATCGAATCAATTTTTACTACATGTTTTTCCATAACTATAAAATTCATTTTATTGCATCTTTAACTGAAAAAAATATGCCATTTCAACAAAAAATTTTCAGCGATATTGTAAATCGTCAACATTAAGCAGTTTTAAATTCCATGAAGCTTAAACCGGAACAGTAATAGTGAATTCATTACTCATTTTTTGTGGATTTCTTTTAACAATGCCCTGAAACGATCCGATTTTTTTCCAGTGGGGAATTTTTTCCTCAACTTTTCTTCACAATTCTACAACAAAAAAAACCACAACATGAAACATATCCTGATAAAAAAAATCCTCAGGTGTTAATAATTAACATCTTATACATGTTGCTGTTATCCGTCTCCTTTATTGGTACAACTGTTGCTTTTCTCTTTATAAATAAAATGTAATGAAACATCCATGACAAGAACTTTGACACAAACGAGAATGATTATTTTAAATTTTCCTTTGCGCCTTTGCGTGAAAAAAATAAACAGATCGTTAGCATCCCGATTCATCGGGACATAAATGGATCATTACAAAGAGAGTTCCATCGAAATACGCTTGCGTATTCTATCGAATGCCGCTTAAACATACACTAATAATGAGGTAAATGCCAATAGAAATTAACAATTATAATGAGATGAAAAGATTGAACAATAAAGTTGCAATAGTAACCGGCGGCTCTCTCGGAATTGGAAAAGCCACGTGTGAAATGTTTGCAAAAGAAGGCGCTGCTGTTGCCATTACAGATATTAAAAACGAAGAAGGTAAAAAACTGGCCGAAGAGATAAGAAACGAAGGAGGAAAAGCCATATACCGGAACCTCGACGTATCAAACGAGGAACAGGTGAAAAAAGTTTTTTCGGAGATAAAAAAAGAATTTGGGAAAATTGATATTCTCGTGAATAATGCAGGAATTTCGGGTGTAGATAAACCTACACACGAAATAACCGAAGAAGAGTGGGACCAGCTGATGAGAATAAACGTTAAGGGAGTATTCTTTTGTACCAAGTATGTAATTCCGGCCATGAAAGAAAACAACGGAGGAAGTATCATCAATCTCTCCTCCATATACGGAATTATAGGCGCAGGTGATATACCACCATACCACGCATCGAAAGGAGCAGTACGTTTGATGACAAAAAACGATGCCATTATTTATGCCAAAGATAATATCAGGGTAAACTCCGTTCATCCGGGATTTATCTGGACCCCGCTGGTGGAAGAAATGGGCATAAAGTCGGAAGAAGGAGTGGAAAAATTCAGGGAAAATATAGACAGTCTCCACCCTATTGGCCACGTTGGAGAACCCGATGATATTGCTTACGGAATTACCTATTTGGCTTCAGATGAAGCAAAATTCCTGACAGGCAGCGAGCTGGTAATCGATGGAGGATATACTTGCAAATAAATGAATCAACTTAACCGAGGAGCTTCGACTTCGTTCAGCCTGAAAAAAATTACAGTGAACGGAGTCGAATTGTGAAGAGCAGCAGCATAAATAAACCGGAACTGAAAAAATGGTTCGTTATGCCGAATAAAAAACAATAAAACGGTGACAGATATTAATCAAAAATTACCGTATCACTCATTTGATGCAGATAAATGCATTGAAAAGCTGAATAGCAGTGAAAATGGTCTGCAAAAAGAAGAAGTAAAGAAACGGGTTGAACAATTTGGGCCTAATGAATTGCAGGAAAAAGAACGAACAAGTATTCTTCAATTAATCATTAAGCAATTTAAAGATTTTCTCGTTCTGATATTAATTGTTGCAGCAGTTATTGCTTTCCTCTCGGGGAAAATGATTGATGTATATGTAATTATAGCCGTCATCATTGTGAATGCGGCCATAGGTTTTTTTCAGGAATATAAAGCCGAAAAATCGGTAGCAGCGCTTAAAAAACTAATTAAACACGACGCAACTGTAATCAGGGACGGGGAAGAATATGTAATACCAGCCACCAAACTTGTTCCGGGCGATGTTATCCGTATAGACGAAGGAAAATCGGTACCAGCCGATGCCCGCCTGCTGGAGATTAAAAACTTCAGGGCAGTGGAAGCTTCGCTAACGGGCGAATCGCTGCCGATTGATAAAAAAACAGATAAATTAGAAGAAGACACTCCCCTGGCCGACCGGAAAAATATGATCTTTAAAGGTACGCACATTGCCCGCGGATCGGCCAAAGCAATTGTAACAGCAACCGGACAGGAAACTGAACTGGGGAAAATTGCCGAATCGCTGCAGGAAGTGGAAGAGGAAGAAAGCGAATTCAGGAAAAAAACCAGGAAGCTGGCAAAAATAATGGCTGTGATTGCCGGTTCGGCAGCGGCCATTGTATTTGTCATTGGTTATTTTTTCAGAGATTTTGAATTTAGTGATATACTGATGGTGACCATTGCAGTGCTGGTGTCGGCGGTGCCTGAAGGATTACCGGCAGTACTTTCAATTGTTCTGGCAATTGGCGCCAACCGCATGGCCAAACGCAACGCGATTATCAGGGAATTTACCGCTACCGAAACAGCAGGTTCGCTTACTGTTGTACTTTCGGATAAAACCGGAACAATTACCCAAAGTGTTCTCACTGTAAAAAAACTGTTTTTACCTGATGGAAATGTATTCGATGTTTCCGGTTCCGGCTACAAAACAGAGGGTGATATTAAAAGTGAAAAGGATGAAGAACCCGGCAAGATAAAAGACAATGAGCTACTCAGAAAAATAGCTTTGATCGGCAATATTTGCAATAATGCAACTATTGCCAAACCTGAAAAAGAAGACGAGAAAGAAGAGAAAAACGGGGAAAAAGAGCCGGAAGTTTCGGGCGATCCCACAGAGGTTTCGTTGCTGGTTTTTTCAAAGAAAACAGGAATTGAAGAAGACGAAGAATTTAATGAAATACAAATTATAGATGATTTGCCTTTTAATTCCGAACAAAAATTCAGGGCAACCCTGGTGGAATATCCTGAAAACCGAAAGGAAATAATGGTAGTCGGCGCACCGGAAAAGCTGCTGGATCTATCCACAAAAATAGTGTCCGCGGATAATGGTGAAGATATGACCGATGAAACCCGGGATAAAATTAAAGGAAAAATTGATGAATTTACAAAAAATGCCATGCGGGTGCTGGCCTGCGCATTTGTTGAAGCCGGTCAGGATAAAGAGAGCGTTTCGCCTGAAGATATTGAAAACCTGGTTTTCACCGGTTTGTTCGGCATTATCGATCCTCCCCGGCCTGAAATAAAAGAAGCCGTGGCCGACTGCAAATCAGCGGGCATTCGGGTTATTATGGTTACCGGCGATCACAAACAAACAGCCGCGGCCATTGCCAGGGAGGTGGGCATTTTAAGCGACGAACAAAAAGACAGTGACACGCCTGAAGTATTGACGGAAAAAGATCTGGATGTGGATGATGAAACATTCAGCAAATACACGGGACAGGTAAATGTGTTTGCGCGTGTAAGCCCCCGGACAAAACTTCGGATAGCTGAAAGCATTCAGAAAAAAAATCAACTGATAGGAATGACCGGCGACGGGGTAAACGACGCCCCCGCCCTAAAAACTGCCGATCTGGGCATTGCAATGGGCCAGAGAGGAACCGATGTGGCCAAAGACGCTTCACAGATAGTGCTTTCAGATGATAATTTCGCCAGCATAGTAAATGCGATAAAGGAAGGAAGAATAGTCTTCAGGAATGTCAGGATAACCAGCTTTTTCCTGATTACTACTAACGTGGCACAGGCTACAACAATAGTAACAGCAATAGCTATTGGATTTACCTATCCTTTATTACCTACTCAGATACTTTGGATTAATATGATAACAGACGGCATTATGGATATTTCGCTGGCAACTGAACCGGACCACCATGGCGATATTATGAAAGAGAAGCCTAAAAAGAAAGGCGCACCGATCCTGAGTAAAGAAATCTTTCCGTTTCTGTTTATAATTGCTCCCGTAATGGTTGTCTTAGCTTTGTTAACATTTAATCATTACTTGCCTCAAGGCGTTGAAAAGGCCCGCACAGGTGTTTTTCTGATAATTGCAATGATGCAAATTTTCAATGCATTTAACATGCGATCATTAAAACATTCTGCTTTCAAAATCGGCATTTTCAAAAACAAATGGGTGAACATCGCATTTATTGTGTCTGTAGTTCTGCAACTTGGCGCAATAAAAGTTTCCTTTATTCAGGACATCTTTCATTTCAGGGATTTGGCCTGGTTAGATATTGCAGTTATAACTGCTTTGTCATCATTGATATTTGTAGCCGGCGAATTGTATAAACTGATAAGACATAAAATTAAAAGCGGATAAAATGTAATGAGCAAGAATGAAAATATAAACAAACCGGTTTTGCTGATTGACAGCGACTGTAAATTCTGCAGCAAATCCCTGCAATTCATCATCAAACACGGAGGTGAAGACAAGTATAATTTTTACTCTTTGAATTCGGATGAAGGCCGAAAATTTCTCAGAAAATATGATTTCCCTGATGATTACAGCAAATCTATTGTCCTGATAGAAAAAGAAAAGGCATACATAAAATCAGACGCCGCGCTGAGAATTGCAAAAAATTTAAACGGAATACTACCGGCGTTATACTGGTTCAGAGTTGTTCCGAAAACAATACGGAATTCAGTTTACAACCTTATATCCCGGCACAGGCATAGTATTATTTAACCACTTAAAATTTAAGTATCATGAAAACAAAAAATTTAATAATAAATTTATTGGTATCAGCAGGTATTTTATTTTCAGTTCAGGCGTGCACAAACACGTCAAGGCAAAACCAGGATCAGGAGGTAATTACCGGTGAGGGTACAGACCAAACAATTACCCAACGTGAGGTTGCACCCGATAAAGCTATTTGTGTGCTGAACCCCACCGAAGGCAACGATGTTTCAGGAACCGTAACTTTTACCTGCAAGGGTGAAGATGTGAAAATTGTAGCCGATGTTGAAGGGCTGACTCCCGGGAAACATGGGTTTCACATTCATGAATTCGGTGACTGCTCGGCGCCCGGCGGTACATCTGCCGGAGGGCATTTTAACCCGGAAAACACGGAGCACGGAGGACCCGATGATGAGGTTCGTCACTTAGGAGACCTCGGCAATATTGAAGCCGGCGAAGATGGAACCGCTCATCTTGAAATGACGGATTCAATGATTAGCCTGAATGGCGAACATTCAATCATTGGCCGGGCAATTGTAATACATGCCGGCGAAGATGATTTGACAAGCCAGCCAACCGGAGCAGCCGGTGCACGACTGGCCTGCGGGGTAATCGGTATTGATGAATATTTAAATTTAAAAATATTCGTTAGTAGAATTATTCTTCCTCAAATCTAATTATTTCAACCGGACATTGTTCTGCTGCATCTTTTATGCCTTCTTCATTTGCACTAAAATCAGCATCTTTCTCAACATAAGCTTCGCCTGCATCATCCAGTCCAAAAACTTCGGGACAAATTTCGTTGCAAATTCCATCCGCTATGCAGCCTTCTACGATCCAAACTTTTTTTATAGTCATTTTGATTTCTTTTTAAAATTTATACTTAAATAATTTAATCAAATTTAATCATTTCAGGATAAGATTTTTATTTATTCATCGGCAATATTCAACTGAACATCACAAACAATATCGATCTTTTTACCTGCCACCAAACCGCTTGTAAACGATTTGTTCCAGTCAACATTGTAGTCAAACCTGTCGATGGTTCCGGTTAACCGGAATCCGGCACGGGTTGCCCCCATTGCTTCTACAGTTCCTTTGTGTTCAACTTCAAACTGTTCCGTCTTTGAAACATCGCGGATTGTTAATATGCCTTCCAGTGTATATCCGGCTTGGATAACATTTTTTTTCACATATTTACACTAATTAATTTGAGCAGAACAGAACTAAGTAATACCGTGATCATCAGGAACGATGAGCTTTCAAATCAAATTCAGCAGAATCATTTGTTTTAAAAATTTTACTCTTTCCACATACATTGATTTCAACCGGATTGGCAAAATTTTTATAAAAATTGATCCACAGTTTTTTATGATTTATCCTGAGTTTTATCCAATGAGTCCGGTATCTGATATGAAATTTCATTTCTTCAATCTCTCGCGGTAATCTCGGGTTAAGCCATAATACATTGTCTCTGATTTCCAATCCTGTGTAACAACGTTGGATGATATCGACTGTACCTGCCATTGCACCAAGATGTATCCCCTCGGAGGTTGTTCCACCCTGCAAATCTTTAATGTCGCTTAAAAGTGCCTTTTCAAAATTCTGCCACGAACCTTCCCGGTCTGACCGGGCCAATACCCAGGAATGTATAACCTGACTTAAAGTAGAACCGTGAGCTGTTATTTTCTGGTAGTATTTTATATTTTCAGGAATACTTTCCGGGTTAAAATTATAACCCAACTGATCGAACAGATTCACCAGCTCATCAGAGGAAAAAAGATAGAAAAGCATGAGGACATCTGCCTGTTTACTGGCTTTATAATAATTAGGCGAATCACCTTCTTTTTCAAGAATGCGATCAAGCCGCAAAACTTCGCCATACTTTTTCCTGTATTTTACCCAGTCAAGATCTTTTAGTTGATCAAAACCATCAAATTGCATAATAATATTATTTTCAATAAAAGGAATATACATTTTTGTTGTAATCTCTTTCCAAAGCACAATGGTTTTATTATTAAATCCTACTTTGTCAGCCAGTTGCTTTTTCTGTTTTTCATCAAACATTTCCAGTATTTCCAGTGCGCGCTGAATAACCCAGACGGCCATTAAATTGGTATATGCATTATTGTTTAATCCGGGCTGATCTGACTCCGGGTATCCTGTGTGATATTCATCAGGGCCCATAACCCCATTGATTTCAAAACGGCTCGTTTTTAAGTTTAATTCAGCAATACCCGACCAGAATAATGCTGTACTTAAAATGATTTCAGCGCCATAAGTTGCAAAAAAATCCATATCGCCGGTGGTTTGGTAATACAACCACACATTATAAGGAATAGCTGCGTTGATGTGCCTTTGCAAATTCGAATTATCGGGTACCCAGCGTCCTGATTTTGGATTCAGATGTATTTTCTGGCTCTCTTCCCGTCCGTTACTGCCGCTTTGCCACGGATACATAGCTCCGTCATATCCATTTTTTTTGGCAGCCTCTCTTGCTTTAGGTAACCGGTGGTACCGGTACATCAGCAGAGAGCGCGCTAACTGCGGCATATGCAGGTTAAGGTATGGAAAAATGTACAATTCGTCCCAAAAAACATGCCCGCGGTATGCCTCACCATGCCATCCGCGCGAAGGAATGCCAATATCGTAACCAATACTGTTCTTTGAAATAGTTTGATAAATATGAAATATATGCAACCGTAATATTTTAATTTCATCACCCTCAGTTTTTACAGTCATGTTGCTGAATTCCCAGATTTGAGCCCACGCCAGCCGGTGCTTTTTATAAATGTAGCTGAATGATTCCAACTGTTTAATCTTTGATTTGGCTTCATTTAGCGGATCGCTGATGGCAAAATCTTTTGAAGTAAAAACTGATAAAAGTTTCTCAAACCGGAAAGGCTGTAACTTTGAGCAGTTAATTTTAATCTCCTGAAAAACAGAATTTTTATTGGAAACAGTTTTTGGATTGTTTTTAATTTCGTCCTCATTCATGTAAATTTTAAGGGATGAAGCCTGTGCCATAACTATTTTTGATTGTCTGGTCTGGCTGACAAGAAAAATACCATAGTCACCGAACGCTCCGTTTTCCAATACATCCAGGTGGTTCCCGTTTAAATCGTTGTACCTCTCAACACCCCTGTTACGAACATTCCCGTCAATTCCTGTCCGTAAAGTAATTTCGCCCGACCAGTTTTGCGGAATAAAAGTCCATTCAATACCGGCAACGTGGAGGTCGTCCATACTTACAATCCGTTTACTTATAATTAAAGATTCACGATCTTCATTATCCCGGATTCTCATTTTCCGTTCCAGCATCCCTTCTTTAAGGTTAAGGTTAACGGCATAATCGAGTACTTCAACCTCATTTATATTCAACCACTCCGAATCACCAATTTTAAAGGTGAGATACAACCAGTTGGGCCAGTTTACCAAATCTTCATTTTCAATTTTCCTCCCTTTGATTTTTGAAATCGCCCGGTTGTATCCACCGGCAAGGTATGTGCCCGGATAATTAAATTTATTTGCCTTGCACTGTTCCATTGCCCCGCGGGTTGCAAAATAGCCATTTCCAAGTGTGCAAAGTGCCTCTTGCATCGGGTGTTTTGCAGGGTTCCATTTATTATAATTTATATTCCAATTAGTCATGATAACTGCATTAATAAGCCGATATAATTTGGTTTTAAACCGATCAGTGGCATTCTGTTGAATTAGAATTACGCCATTATACCGGCAAGTTTTTGTAGAAATATTCTGACCTGGTAAACATTTTTCAATTTATACTTTGCTGCAGTGGTTTGTACATACGGGCCAACCTGTATCCCAATGCCGAAACCTTTAATGGTTTTATAGGCATCTTCATCGGTAATGTCATCGCCAATGTAAATGGGAATATTTTTGTTTTTATCCTGTAACCCCAAATTTTTCAAAATCCACAGCACTGCCTTTCCTTTGTGCCAGTCAACATCGGGTTTAATTTCCAGTATTTTTTTCCCTTCTCCTTTTTTAAAGCCGGGATTATTGTCAATTATTTCATTCACTTTTTGAATAATTCCGGGAATATCCTCCTCTTTTGCATTTCTGTAATGAACACCTATTGCATAGCGCTTTCTGTCAATTTGAACACCTTCGTAAAACGGGAAAAAAACTTCTTGCAATATTTTTTCAATATGATCGAGTTTGGGCAGGATTTCTTCCGATTTGTTATGCTCTTTGTACAATCCATCCGGACCTGAAATACGGAAACCATGACTCCCGGCATAAATCAGACTGTCAATGCCAACTTTATCTCTCAGATCGTCCATATCCCTTCCACTAATTGCAGCAACTGTGAATTTTTCAGTACATTTTTTTAAAACCTCTTGCATTTCAAATGAAATGAGGGCATCTTCAGGTCGTTTCACTATTGGTGTCAGTGTTCCGTCATAATCCAGAAATAACACCGGATTCTTATTTCCGATCATTCCGATGATTTTATCATATTCCGATTGAAGTGCAGGTGGGGGTTCAGAAAAATACCATTCTATTTCCTCATCATATAACAAATCCAATTCTTTGAAATTCTCAATAACGATATCGGCCCCGTTTTCGCTCAAAGCTTTCTTATTTATGTTTCTGCTGACTCCGACAACCAGGGCAAAATTTCCATTGCTGCCAGCCTGGACACCGGAAATGGCATCTTCAAACAATGCACAGGCAGAGGGTGAAACACCAAGTTCTTTTGTTGCTTCCAGAAAAATGTCGGGATTTGGTTTTCCCTTTAATTTTCGCTCTTCAGCCGTTACTCCATCAACCCTTCTATCAAACAAATCGGTTATACCGGCAGTTTCGAGTACAAGTTTACAGTTTTTACTGGATGAGACCACAGCTGTTTTTAAACCTTGTTTTCTCCATAATTTTATTTTCTCAATAGCATCACTGTAAGTTTCTGCCCCGTTTTCTTTTAATAATGAAGTATAAATTTCATTTTTCCTGTTGCCCAAGCCGCACACTGTTTTTTTACCAGAAGTATCCTCCGGATCGCCAAAAGGCAACTGGATATTCCTTGATTCAAGGAAACTTTCAACACCATTGTACCGGGGTTTCCCGTCAATGTAATCAATATAATCCTTGTCGGTCATCAACTGATATTCAGTCGACTGCTTTTTTAAAAATTCGTTGAACATTTTTTTCCATGCCGCTTTATGTATTTTGGCGGTTTGTGTAATAACTCCGTCCATGTCAAGAATTACAGCTTTAGGACCTTTTATCTTTTTATCTTTTTTTTGCTGCATGATATTAAATTATTAAACAGAACCCAAACATCAGTCTCTTTAAAAACAAAAGAGGTACGACCGTTTTTCCGGTATTTATTTTATTACTGGCAAATGTTCTCTACCGGATATTTTCGTTTTTCAGCAGTGATTAAATTTTTCTCTGACAGTATAAGAAGCAGTAAGATAAAATTTGATTTTTTTGATAAAATATAATTATATACACTAAATATATCTTTTATAGATACATTTGTGCAGGGTCATCCCGGTTATCATCATTTGGCATGATAATAATTTGACTAATTTGATGTGCTTTCCTGATACACCAGAACCGGTTTATGAAATTGGGTAAGAACGCTTTTAGCCTCACTGCTGCTGAAAATATCCTCAAAAAATCCCTTTTTCTCTTTCAAAATAACCAACAGGTTAATATCCTTCTCCTCTGCATATTCCATAATTGCGGTTATCATATCCTTTTTTGACTTCAGGCAAAATTCCAAATTTTCAATTCCTGTTTCTTTGCTCATCACTTCGCGAAAACCCGTCCACTTCAATTTATCACCGAAATGAATTTGTTTTTCATTATGAAGAATGGTAATATTCAGATCATCAGAGTTTTTCATCAATGCAAACAGATGTTTTAAGGAGTTTATATCTTCCGGATGATAATCTGATGCATAAACAACACTCTTAATTTTTGTAACCTCTGTTTTTTCAGGAATTACCATAGCAGGACAATCAATATGTTCTATCAGATTCGGATAGCCAACCATACCTCCGGAAGCTTCTGAATAGGTTTGATAATTACTTAATAAAAGTATCAGGCCAGGGTTTTTTTCAACTTCATCCTTCACCAGATCTATACGGTTTAATTCTGAGATATGTATTTCAAAAGGTATTTTTACCGAATGTTCCTTTAAATATTCAGCAGCAATTTCCCTGATCTTTGCTTCAGCAACTTCGTACTCTCTTTTTGCATTTTTTTCAATGGAAGCAAGCTGTGGTCCCACAGTTCCAACTGAACCAACCATAAATGTTTGCTTCATCCAGTCGAAATCAAAAACATAGACTATTTTCAAATTTCGTCCGGAGAGGTTACTAAAAGCAAAAGCATAATCAATAAGACCTTTAATATCTTTATATGAATCGAGTAATAATAAATTTGTTCCCATAATATTATCTTTTTGTAATTGTTATTTTTATGGGTATGAGATGGAAATCACACAAGTTATATATCAAAGCGTATTTTCCCGGTCATGCCCGTTTCAATTAATAAATATATTTACCTAACTTTTATTGTTGGAGTTATTATGTTTACTCCCCCGATTAATAAGCTGAAGTATCAGCCGGACGCTCATATCAAAGGCTGCATCCCTCAATTTTAATGTCAGATTGTCGACAACCTCAGTTGCCGATATTGTTAGCTCCTTTTCATACAACTTCTCCTGATACTCCAGCTTCTGTTTCATCAGGTTTAACTCCCGCATATTTTTGATCGTCTTCATTTTAACTTTCTTCCTCTTCTAATAAGATCTCTGCAAAATTTCTGATAACAGTAGCCGTAATGATCTGTCTCCTCAGCAGAACAAAGATCAACATAAGGACGATCAGACTGCCACCTGCGATGAGTAGCCCTCCAAAATAATTGTTATAGGTTTCTCCATACCAAACGGCAAATGCTGTGGCTCCAAAACCAATGGCCAGAAGTACAAACAATATAACTATTAAAAAATTGACAATAAAAGTAGTCAGTCTGGTCAGTTTACTTAGAACCGACAGCTTAACCAGGTCTATTTTAACCTGGATATAATTTTTTACAGAGCCGTTTAGCTCACCAAGATTTTTAACTAATTCGTTACTCATTATAAGCTGTTAAAAATAAAAATATCAGACAGTGGCAGAACCGGATTTACCCTTTCCGGCAGATACTTTTTCTTCTACTTTCTCCTTTACCTTTTCCTCGGCTTCTTTTGCCTTGCCACGCATCTCTTTAATGACCTCATTTACCTGGTCTTTAAGTTTCTCAACTTTCTCGTTAAGGTTCTCACTAATATCTTTGGAAGCATTTTTAACTTTTTTTGAAATGTCTTTCCGTGTTTTCGAACCTTTATCCGGTGCAAATAAGATACCAGTTAATGTTCCTGCTGCAGCGCCTGCAACAAATCCTAACAATACATTTCTTGTTCCCTTTTTCATAATTTTTAAATTTTTAAATTTCTAAATGTTTAAACTATGCCATGATTTTGAGATACTGTTATATTTTTCTTCTAATATAATCTGTCACGGCTAATTTTATTTATATCCAACACATCAGGAAGTATATCGAAAAAAATGTTCCAAATATTTTATATACTGCTTAATATGCCACAAAAGTTCTGAATGTCAATTACATAAAAATAATCGCCATGAATAAAAGAAGAAATAAGTGGGGAAATATATCCACAATCCGTGGAATTATGTAAATAACTAATTGAGGTCTTAAATATCTATATTATATTTTCTGATCTTATTATAAAGAGTCTTCCGATCGATATTAAGCAGACGGGCAGCTTTAGACTTATTATATCCTGCATCTTCTATTGCTTTAACGATCATCTTCTTTTCTATTTCAACCGATGCACTTTGCAGGCCCTGGTTTTCCTCCGGTTGACCTGGATTGCCCGTCAGGCCGTTTTTCATTTTTGTTGACTGAACAATTTCGGCGGGTAAATCTCCCGGTTTAACAATATCATCTGTTGAGATTAAAACAGCTCGTTTAACCACGTTTTTCAGCTCTCTTATATTTCCCGGCCACTCATATTCAGTAAAAATTTCAAGTGTTTCGTCAGAAAAACCTTTACAATTCAAATTTAATTCTCTGTTTGCCATTTCCCTGAATTGTTCGGAAAAGAGGAGGATATCCCTTCCCCTGTCGCGCAAGGGGGGCAGAGTGATCCTGAACTCATTGATCCGGTGTAAAAGATCATCCCTGAACAACTTCCTTTCTGCCAGATCAACGAGACTTTCATTACTTGCGACTATTATTCTGACATCTGTCTTGGATGTTCTGTTGTCACCGATCCTTGTTACAGTTTTTTCCTGAAGTACCCTTAATAATTGGACCTGAATACTATATCCCAGATTTCCTATTTCATCAAGAAATAAAGTTCCGCCATTTGCCTGCTGGAAAACCCCATTTTTATGACTGACTGCCCCGGTAAATGATCCTTTTACGTGACCAAATAATTCACTGCCTGCCAGTTCTTTGGGAATAGCTCCGCAATCCACTGCCAAAAAAGGTTTATCCCTTCGCATACTTTGACTATGAATGTACCTTGCCACATATTCTTTACCTGTCCCTGTTTCTCCTTCAATTAATACAGCCATATCAGTGGGGGCAACCATTTTTGCATATTCTACTGCTTTTTTAAATGTATTGCTGGAACCGGTAATAAAATCTCCGATATAATCCCATCGTGTTCTGCTTACATCGTCTCCGGTCAACCTTTTTGCTAAACTCAGTATCTCCTCAGATCGTAAAGGCTTGACTATATAATCATCTGCACCTTGCTTTATTAATTTAACAGCCATTCGAACATCAGCATATGCTGTAATTATGACAACTTTTATACCGCGATTCATCTTTTTGATCTGCTGTAACATTTCAAGACCGTCTTTATCAGGAAGCCTGAAGTCACATAAGACCAGTTCAAATTGATTATTTTTTAATATTTTGAGTCCTGATATTCCTGTAAAGGCTACCTCCACTTGAAAACCCACATTGGTAAGCTGCTTTTTTATTGTTCTGCAAATGAAAACATCGTCGTCAATAATAAGTATCCCTGCCATTTAATAACATTTATTCCAAACAAATATAACCAAAATAGTTTCAAAAGAAAGATGTCAGTCTGTATAAGAGGTATCAGAAGTCTTCCTCCGGTATTTTAGCTTGTCCGGCCAGAGAAATGACCTTGTCTATCTCTTTCAGCAGTTGATTTACCAAAGGTTTCATCGGATCATAATTTTTTTCATGTAATCCAAGTTTTTCCAATTCAGTCAGGCCTGTGACCAGATCTTTCAGTCTGAAGTATCGAAATGAGGGAATAGCTTTGTGTGCTTTTCTGCCAACCTCTTCCCAGTCACCTTCTTGGCTGTAACGTATGAAACTTTTGGAAGTATCTTTTGCATTATCAATAAAAGTATCGATCATGTTATTGAAAAAAGTGAAATCTCCACCTGCTGTTTTTAATAACTCGGAAGTATCGAAAAGATCTTTGACTTCATTTTTTTTCCCGGTTTCTGGTTTTTTATTGACCCCCGACAACACTTTGTCATCCAGATCCAGTAAATGACAAATTTTACTATAAAGGGCTTCCTCATTGAATGGTTTGATAATAACATCATCGAAGCCGTTTTTCAAATATTCCTTTATTTCATTATCCATGATATTTGCAGTAACTGCAAGCATCCTGGTATTATGGTTAAGACCTTCCTTTTGTTTTTTTATAATTTTTACCACTTCGGCGCCTGAAAATTCAGGCATCTGAATATCCAGCAAAGCGATATCAAATTTTTCCTTCTGCAAAAAGCTCAGCGCTTCAGCGCCATTATATGCGATTTCGTAATCAACTTTCCATTCTGACAATATCGATTCACCCAGTAAAATATTGTTTTCATCGTCATCGGCATACAAAATACGTTTACCTTCAATTAAATTTAGTTCTAATCCATACTCTGGTTTCGGGGAGGCGGTTTCTTTTGTCTGAGCCTTGCCAAACGGGATAACAACAGAGAAAACAGATCCTTTATCTATTGCGCTTTTTACGGTAAGCCGGCCCTCGAGTAAATCGACGAGCTTCCTGACGATAGTAAGGCCAAGCCCTGCTCCTTTGCGGTTTTTTTCACTTCCCCAATGAGAGGACTGCATAAATTCCTGAAAAATGATATTTATGTCATCTTCTGAAATTCCGATCCCGGTATCTGAAATGTCAAATCGTAAAAGTACTTTTCCATCAGTCTCTTTTTCAGTGGAAACATTTATATTAACTTCTCCTTTATCAGTAAACTTAATAGCATTACCGGTAAGATTGATCAGTATCTGTTTAATGCGAAAAGGGTCGCCAATAACAATTTCGGGTATATCCTTTCCTATCCTGACCCCAAAGGACAATTTTTTTTCTTTGGCTCTGAAAAACAGAGAATCATGAACGTTTTGGACAAGTTCTTTTGTATTGAATGGTACTTCTTCAATATAAACCTTACCCATTCCGAGCTTAAACAAAAAAAGGATTTCATTCACAACGGAAAGGAGGTGACGGGTAGATTGATTTATCAGCTTACTGAACTTTTTCTGTTTAGGTGTCATCTCTGTCTTACTTAACAGTCCGGTAAAACCTATGATTGCATTTAAAGGGGTTCTGATTTCATGGCTCATATTAGCCAGGACCAATGATTTGGCTCTGTTTGCCTCCTCCGCACTTTTTTTTGCCTTTATCAGATTTTTTTCGATCTCTTTCTCTTTTGTAATGTCCTGCGAGATCAAAGCTCCTCCCACTACCTGTTTATCAATTCCATAAACAGGTGAGGCACTTATGAAATAAACATGCTCCTTTATTTTTATTTCTCCTTCGGTAACTTTCCCGTCAAGCGCATTCCGGTAAAACGGTAATAGCCGGCTACGGGTTTTTTCATCGTAAACTTCAAATATTGTCTTCCCGGTAAAATCGGCATTTGTGAGCTTTAATCTTTCTTTTTCCCGGCCTCCTGCAAGCACGTGCCTGAAATCCTTATCAAAAAGATAGACATCCAGTCCGGGAAGATTTTCCAGTAATATTTCCTTGTAATCATTTAATTCCGAAGGACTTTGCTGATAAAACAACATTCCGGCAGCAATGGATTCCGGGCCTTGTCCGAAGCTTACCTTTTCGAGTATGAAGTGTACTGGAAGTAATAATTTGTTCTTCGAAATTATTTTTGAGTCAAATGATTGTGGTTTGCTGGTATGAAGAAGTTGTTTCGTTCTTTTTGTGAAATTTTCAAAATCCTTTGGAGTAAAAAGAGAGCTGACCAATGGAAGAACATCATCTTCTGCAAAACTGAAAATATTTTCCAGAGAACCGGCAAAACGTAAAATACGATAGTTATGATCAAAATAAAAAATGGAATCCAGTTTTTGCCCCTGCTCCCGATTTACAGGTTCTCTGCCGTACAGGTCAAGCCGGGCTGTTTTTATCCGGTGACTCAACAATTCGAGCGATTTGTCGAGCTCTGTCAGCTTCTCAGCATCGATTTCCCCTTCCTTTAAGCTGGAAACCAGCTTGATGATCTGATTGAGATGAGTATGTAAGTAATTCTTCACAGAATTAAAGTTAATAAGAAAAAGGGAAAAGTCAAAAGAACAACCCTCTTCTAATTAAGGTTACATGTTAAATCTTACAGATAAGTGACATCTGGCGCAAAAAAACTTATATAAGGGAATGCATATTTTTCTTTTTATAACATTTAATGTATTTAAAATTTATTGTTGTATATTGAATAAAAAAAAGGGAAATGAAATTCTTATCAAAAATCAGCATTTGTCTGCTCATAGTCCTGGCTGTTTTTAGTAATAACAGTTGTAAAGAGGATAATGAGGTTCCTTCTTCCGTCACCGATATTGACGGTAATGTGTACAACATAGTTACAATTGGATCGCAGGTCTGGATGAAGGAAAATTTAAAGACAACAAAGTACACTAACGGCGACCCTATACCTAATGTTTCCGATGGGACACAATGGAATAATCTGACTGAAGATGCATTTTGTTACTACGATAACAATGTCAGTTCTGCAAATACTTATGGCCTTTTATATAATTGGTATGCCGTAAGTGATTCCAGAAAAATTTGTCCGGAAGGCTGGCGGGTGCCTGATAAAAATGACTGGAATGAACTGGTGTCTTTTCTGGGAGGTGAAGATGGTGCGGCAGATAAGCTTAAGGAGAAGGGTACAGCACATTGGGCTGCACCTAATACAAGTGCTTCAGATAAATATGGGTTTACTGCTCTTCCGGGTGGTTACCGGTTGGAAACATTCAATCCTCCGGGTTATTATGCAATCTGGTGGAGTGCAACACCGGAAGATTTGCAAGATGCGTTTATTTTTACACTCATCGCAAATAATAGTAAAACATATATAGAAAGCCAGTATAAAAAGGCCGGCCATGCAGTGCGTTGTATAAAGGAATAATTTTTATTTTAAATCATACCCATGAGGGCATCAACAAAAAATCGGCAATATGTATATGTTTAATCCCTTCAATATTATCTTTCGGGATTTCATCCATAGTTAAAACGAATTTAGGGTGATTGTCCTTTATGCCGGGGAGTGCTATTTTAAGGTTACACCTCCGAGGCTGACTTCAATTTTTTCGAGACGGGAATTAAAATTAGTGATTTGATTTTTTAAGACTGAATTTTCAGCCTTTAAATTGTCATTTTCAGCTTTAAGTTCCTTTATAGCTTCTGCCAGAACAGCAGTTACTTCAGCATAATTTATACCTTTATATCCATCCACTTCATTGGTAAAAACAAGCTCAGGAATTACCTTTTCAAATTCCTGGGCAACAAATCCTATTCGTGTGCCATATTCCGGATTTGTTTTCCATGTAAATGATACCCCCCGTAACTGCATTACCTTATCAAGGCTGTTTTGCAGGGAAGTGACATTCTCCTTTAACCTTTCATCAGAGGTTGCTGTTGTAAGGGTTCCGTCTGACATGCGGTTAATAACCCCGGCATATGCTCCTGAACCGATTGCCCTGAAACGGGCATTGCCATTAACATCAAGCATTTGGGTAGGATTCGTTGTTCCGAGCCCCACAAATGCGTTGGATTGTTTGGCAAAAATGGCAGTATTACCCCCTGTGTTATAAATCTGCAAACCTCCGGCACCAACATTATTAAAAATATGCCACTTGTCAGTTTTACCCTCATAAAGTCTGATACCTGCATCATTGCCCACATTCGCCTCTATATACATGAAACTGGCCGGAAAACCATCCCCTCTGATGTGCAACCCTGCCTGGGGAGTATCTGTGCCAATACCGGTAAACCCGCTTTTCAGGACAGTCATTGCATTGCTTGCCGAAGTTATCCCGTTGCCTATAACAAAGAGCCTGTCATTTGGCAGCCAATCTGTTTTGCTGCCTGTATAAGGCGTGTTCCTATATCCTATAACTGTTTCACAAAAGGAATAGGCTCTAACATTTCGACCGATAGTGACAGAATTCTCTCCTTCAGCAGTATTCTCTTTTCCCATGGCAATGGAATTCGCTCCCGAAGCGGTAGTATAATTACCCATCGCCACGGACCATTGACCCGAAGCCTCAGCAGCGTTTCCGAAGGCAGTGGATGACGGTCCGGATGCGATTGTCATATAACCAAAAGCAGTGGAATAACTTCCTGAGGCGGTGGGAGCAACTCCTATCGCAACTGAATTGGCACCCGAAGCAAGCGGACTGTAACCAAAAGCAACAGAGTGATTTCCGATATTATTCTTATCCCACCCGGTACCTCCAATATAACCGGCCCTAATAGCTGCTTTGTCAGGGTACCACATCAATCTTGTCCCTGCGCCTGAGGCCGGTGGCTCACCCGGGTTCGAAGTCTTGTATGCTCCGGCAAATAATATATTCCCCTGGCCGGAAGCTGTTCCTTCGACGTGCAATTGTGAGGAAGGAGTTGATGTACCTATACCTACGTTTCCTGTCAGGCGGTAGATATTACTACCCGATGTCTGCCACGAAGCTTCACCACCACCTTCAAGGTCAGCGGCAGGGGCCCAAGTGGTGCCTGTCCATTTGAGTACCTGTCCGCCGGTTGCACCGCCCTGTGCAATCTTAGAGCCGGTCACAGCGCCGGAAGCTATTTTTGCAGAGGTTACCGAATTGTCGGGGATCTCTTCTGAAGTCTGTGCATGAAAAGCGTACGGAACAGCCATTAACTGTACGGTTCCCAGATGGTTGAATGTGTTGCCGTTATTGGGGTCAAGTTCAACTTTTAAAAAATGGGTATTAGTTCCCCAACCGGAAGGGTTAAAATTTCCGCTTACTTTAGTCCCGGAACCAACAACAAGGTTGGCAAGCCCAAATTCATTTGTGGCTTTTGACTGGGTCTCTTTATACACAGTCGTGCCGGTTGCACTGTTTTGTAAAATGCTAAACTGAAATTTTACGGTTTTATTAGCAACAATTTCACCTGAATTGTTGCGTACTACGGCCTGGTAGCTGAAACCGGCCGGAACCTGAGCCATAAGACTTGTAGTTAAAAGCCATAAGGCAATTGCAGGAAATGTAAAATGTTTCATTCGTTTAAAATTTTGTAATTACTTGTAAAAAAATTATTTGAAAATTTAAGAATTCCAATTTTAATCGGGATAACCACGTCATGGCTGATATGATGACCATGCTCGTTCCGTATCAAAAAAAATGTGGATTACAAAACATAATCTCTTGGAATAAGTTACGAATAATCTAAATAAGAGAGGGAAATTTTATCAGTTTTTTTTATGAAATACTATTTCATTCTCAATACAATATTCACGATTTTTTGCAGTCATTATACCAGACAAATAATAACCTTAGCTGCTATGTTGATGATAAATTGCCGGTTCTTTTTTTAGCAAAGTGCAGTTTGAATCTGCCACGACCCACTTAATCCTCTTTAAAATTAATAAATTATTTCAGATCCCTTCATGAAAATTGAAAATATCGACTTACCCGGGCATTTGTGAACTTATCAATAATATGGCTTTTTGTAAAAAACATATATGGGTTGGGTCTAAAAAGGGCGCGAGGCGCCTTTTTAGGCAAAATTTAAAATTTATTAAATTGTTTTTCAATTAATTATGAAAAGCATAATGTGTTGATAAATAAAATTTTTACTTTTTATACTAAACTCATATATTGAAAAGGATTTATATTTAAAATATTTAATATTTTAGCTGGCGTTTTACGGACGCTTTTCTAAAATTTTTTACAAACGTGAATTTTTACAGGCTTAGAATTATTATACTTTTTATATTAATTTTATGTGTCTCAGGTGCAGAGGCACAGCCATCTTATATCCCTGCGGCGCCATACACTGTTAAGGTTATTCAACCTGACGGTACCGAACTTGATATCAGGGGCAAAGGAGATGAACACGGGCATTTCACTGTTACAGATGATGGTTATACGGTGATAAGGAACTCTGAGGGTTTTTATGAATTTGCCCGTTTATTGCATGACGGCAAACTTGATTTTTCAGGTATACGGGCGAGGAATGTCAATGAACGAAGTGAGGATGAAAACAATTTCCTTGAATCTTTGCCGAAGTTTTTAAAAGAGTCTTCCGATCAGGCGGGTAAACGGTTGAAATCGGCCGGAACTGACTTCCAAAAGAGTTTCCCGTCTTCTGGTTCAAAAAGGGTGTTATTACTATTGATCGAATATCCTGATCTTACCCATAATTATGCAAGAAACAATTTTGATAAAATGATGAACCAGCAAAACTACAATGGCACAGGTTCATTCAGAGACTATTACTTTCAGGCTTCAAATAAGCATTTATCACTTGCAGTGGATGTCTTCGGATGGTATACGGCCAAAAATTCATATAGTTATTACGGGGAAAATAACGGCGATGACCGAGCCCGTATGTTGGTGGCTGAGGCAGTTGATGCTGCCGAAAAAGCAGGAGTGAACTTTTCATATTATGATAATGACGGGGATGGTTATGTCGATAATTTAATGGTTGCCCATTCAGGACCGGGAGCAGAAGAGGGTTCAAGAACAGAATATATATGGTCACATAGCTGGTTTTTAGGTAGTTATAGTAAAAAATATGACGGAGTTACTATATCCCGGTATATTATTCAACCTGAAACCAGAAGTTACGGATTGGTTGGCATTGGTGTTTTTTGTCATGAATTCGGACATGCACTGGGATTGCCTGATCTATATGATACTGATGATTCAAACGGCGATTCAGAGGGTCTGGGGAATTGGTGCCTGATGGCTGCCGGCGGATGGCTGAACAAGGAGAAAACCCCTGCAATGCTATCAGCCTGGGCACGTGAGAAACTTGGATGGATCAATCCGGTTATTATTGATTCTGACGGTGACTTTTCGTTAACTCCCACAGCAACAGGCAATGCCTGCTACAAATTGTTAACTCCGGTTAAGAATGAATATTTTTTACTTGAGAACCGTCATCCTGCCGGTTTCGATAAGGCGCTACCCGGTTCCGGACTGGCAATTTTTCATATTAACACATTGCGATCTGATAATGACAATGAAAGACTAAAACTGTCAGACCTCGAAGAAGCTGATGGCCGCGATGACCTGGACAAATGTAATAACAGGGGGGACGCAGGAGATCTGTTCCCGGGAACATCAATGAATACTGTTTTCAATGATTTAACTTATCCTGATTCCAGGAATTATAATGGCAGCCCCTCAGGAGTGAGTATTTATAATATTAAAAAGGAAGGAACACTTATTACCTTTTCTGCAGGTAAAGAAACTGTTCATGGAGTTGATTTAACGTTTGTAACAACCGCAAACAGATTAACTGTTAACGGTACTTTGGCAGAGGTTGACCTGAAGGTGCAAAATACCGGTAATCAGGCCTCAAATGAATTTAAAGTGGCTTTTTATCTGTCAAAAGACCGGACTCTTACACATTCGGATATTTTTGCAGGAAGTGAAACAATTTCAAATTTAAGCGCTGGCGAATCGCGTAATATTTCCTTTGCAAAGGATATCAGGGAGATAAATCCTGCAGTTCCCCAAGGTGAATATTACGTAGGCTATATAATTGATTATGTGAATAATATAACAGAGATCAATGAAGATAACAACTCTTATCTTTTTTCTGACAAGCCTTTTATTTATTGCCTGCCGGAAGTCAGTTTTCTGTCCGGGTCTTTCTGTCGGGGCGACAGTATGAGTTTTGACGGCAAAGTAATAAAAGAAAGCGGAGTGTACGAGTTTGATTATAAAAACCAAAATGGATGCGATTCAATAGTGACCATGTACCTTGATGTTATTGAACCGGTTGAAAATTTTATCAGCAAAACTATCTGTTCAGGCGATTCGGCAGAGATAGCGGGTGTCTATTATAAAGATTCCGGCATTTATTCTCATTTGCTGACAAGTGGCCGGGGATGCGACTCGACGGTGATAATGCATTTAATTGTAAATCAGTCTTCCGATACTTCACTGACAAGAACTGTTTGTGATGGCGACAGTATAGTTTTCGGAGATATGGCATTAAAGGAGACCGGGATTTACATCCAAACACTTGTCAACCAGTGGGGATGTGACTCCCTGGTAACTCTTGACCTCCTGGTAAATGACACTGATCAATTAGTTTTTAATAAAACGATATGCCCCGGTGATTCTGCCGTAATCGGCTCTTTTGTATACAGGGAAAGCGGAACCTATATTAACACCTTCTCAAATCAATATGGTTGCGATTCAACAGTGGTCCTTGAGCTTAATGCCATATCACCCCCTGAAATTGACCTGGGCGCTGACAGGATTATGTATACATCTGAAGAGTTAATTCTGGATCCGGGTCCTGGTTATGCAGATTATTCATGGAGTACAGGGCATAATGACCAGGTACTGGTTGTGAATGGCAGTTCCGGAACCGGCAATCATACCTTTGGGGTGACTGTTACCAATGAATATGGATGTTCGGCTGCTGATATTGTAAATATTGCCGTTTATGATGACTCCCGGTTAATATCTGACCTTGAAAGGAACCTGAAAGTATTTCCCAATCCGGGTTCGGGAATAATTAATCTGTTAATAGAGCAGGTAACAGGAAAATATTATTTGTCAGTCTATACAGAGAGCGGAACATTGGTTTACAGGAATGATCTCATCTCTCCAGGGAAAAAATTTATAAAGCAATTAGATTTATCTTTTCTTGCCACCGGAATATACACTGTGAATATCAGTTCTGAGGATGCTCAGTTATCAAAAAAGTTGATAATCTCCGGGAACAGGTAATTAAATTGGATTTTAGGAATATGAATCAGCATATCATGATCCGTCGGCTGAAGCCGACGGCAATGGATAATGCCAGATGTAGCATTAATTACATTCAATGCCTTATCCATTGCCGTTCACTTCAGTGAACGGACCAGAGGCCATGAATACCCTGCTAACCTTTAATCAATGCCTTATCCTTTGCCGTTCGCTTAAGCGAACGGAATGCCATTAATTTATCTCCCGGTGATAATCCTGCAGCGATTTCACATGATAGGCGCCATTCCTGCGCTCCTTAATTCCCTGTGTGGCAGCAAAAGCAGCGGCAGTAGTGGTTATATAAGGCACATTAAATTTAATAGCCGTTTTTCGGATATATGAGTCATCATATTCACTTAACTTTCCTGCGGGTGTATTTATTACCAGGTCAATCTCCCCATTAACAAGTGCATCAACAATATTTGGCCTGTTTTCATATATTTTATTTATGAATTGTGCTTCAATGCCATTTTTTTCAAGGAATTTTTTAGTCCCTTCAGTAGACATTATTTTAAATCCCATATCCCTGAAATTTTGCGCTGTCCGGATAATCTTATCCTTATCGCGGTCGCCAATTGTAATTAATACAGTTCCGTCAAGGGGAAGAGGTGTTTTAGTAGCCTCCTGTGATTTAAAAAATGCAAGTCCGAATGAATCGGCTATTCCCAGTACCTCTCCGGTGGATCTCATTTCAGGGCCTAAGACAGGATCAACAACAGGAAACATATTAAAAGGAAAGATGGCCTCTTTTACACCAAAATGTTTCAGATGATTTCTCTTCAGGTTAAAATCGGATAGCTTTTTCCCCAACATTATTTCCGTAGCTATTTTTGCCATGGGAATATTGCATATTTTGGAAACCAGTGGTACAGTCCTTGATGCCCGGGGATTAGCTTCCAAAATAAATACTTCATCTTTATAGATAGCATATTGAATGTTCATAAGTCCGACCACATTCATCTCAATAGCTATCCTGCGGGTATAATCTTCAATAGTCCGGATCAGTTCATCTTTGATTATAACAGGAGGGATCACGCATGCAGAATCTCCTGAATGGATTCCTGCATATTCAATATGTTGCATTACTGCAGGCACAAAAGCATCAATGCCGTCAGAAATAGCATCTGCCTCTGCCTCAATTGCATCCTCAAGGAACATATCTATTAGCAAAGGCCTGTCGGGTGTGACGTCCACAGCTGCGGTTACATATTGGCGAAGCATCTCTTCATCAAGTACAATTTTCATTCCCCTGCCGCCCAGAACATAAGAAGGACGGACCATTAGCGGATAACCTATCCTTTTAGCTATCTCAATTGCTTCCTCAAGATTACTGGCCATGCCTGATGCCGGTTGAGGGATACCAAGCTTCTGCATGATTTGCCTGAAGCGGTCCCTGTCTTCAGCGAGGTCTATTGTATCAGGGCTTGTGCCAATGATTTTAACTCCGTTTGCTTCAAGTTCACCGGCAATGTTAAGCGGGGTTTGTCCGCCAAACTGAACCACAACTCCATCCGGCGTCTCTTTTTCATATATACTGAGTACATCTTCCACTGTTAATGGTTCAAAGTAGAGCTTATGAGATGTGTCATAGTCGGTGGAGACAGTCTCCGGGTTACAGTTAACCATAATCGATTCATAGCCGGTATCTCGTATTGAAAAAGCAGCATGCACACAGCAATAGTCAAACTCAATACCCTGTCCTATCCGGTTCGGGCCCCCGCCCAGGACCATTATCTTTGTTTTTCCGGAAGTTTTATTTTTATCCGGAGCGTTATAGGTTGAGTAATAGTATGCTGCGTCAGCGCCGCTGACAGGCACAGGCTCCCATGCCTCCTCCAGTCCCATCGTTTTCCTGCGTTCCCGGATTTCTTTTTCCGGAATTCTGAGTAATTTGGAAAGGTATTTATCGGCAAATCCGTCTTTTTTTGCCTCAATGAAAATTTCGTCGGGGAGCGTTGAACCTTTATAAGTAAGAATTTTTTCTTCAAGGTCGACCAGCTCTTTCATCTGCTCAATAAACCATTTCTTTATGTAGGTCTTTTTGTGCAGCTGTTCGATTGTTGCCCCTTTTCTAAGGGCTTCGTACATTATATACTGACGTTCGCTCGAAGGTTCGGCAAGCATAAGCATGAGTTCCTCAAGCGGTTTGTGAATAAAATCTTTTGCATAACCAAGTCCGTAACGTCCTGTTTCAAGTGAGCGAATAGCTTTTTGAAATGCTTCTTTATAATTTTTGCCTATACTCATAACCTCACCCACTGCCTGCATTTGTGTACCAAGTTTATCCTGAAGTCCGTCGAACTTCTCAAAGGCCCATTTTGCAAATTTAACGACTACATAGTCTCCCCAGGGAGTATATTTTTCTAATGTCCCTTCCCTCCAGTAAGGTATTTCGTCGAGTGTGAGTCCGCCGGCCAGAAGTGCTGATATCAGAGCTATCGGAAATCCTGTGGCTTTAGATGCCAGAGCAGATGACCTGGATGTACGGGGATTGATCTCTATAACTACTACCCGGCCTGTTGCCGGATCGTGGGCAAATTGTACATTAGTGCCTCCAATAACACCAATATCCTCAACAATACGGTAAGAATAGTCCTGAAGGCGTTTTTGCAGGTTCTCTGAAATTGTAAGCATTGGAGCAGTACAGAAGGAGTCTCCCGTATGCACCCCGATAGCATCAACATTTTCTATAAAGCAGACTGTTATCATCTGATTTTTAGCGTCGCGGACAACCTCCAGTTCGAGTTCTTCCCATCCAAGCACCGACTCTTCAACCAGTATTTGTCCGACCATGCTGGCAGCAATCCCCCTGGCAGCAATTGTCCTTAACTCTTCGATATTGTATACCAGTCCGCCTCCTGTGCCACCCATGGTATAGGCCGGCCTGATAACAACAGGATAGCCAAGTTCCCCGGCAATTTTTTCTGCATCATCGACTGAAGTAACAGCAGTGCTCCGGGGCATCTCGATACCTAACCGCTCCATGGAGTTTTTAAATTCAGTGCGGTCCTCACCTTTTTCAATTGCCTTGAGATTTACTCCTATGACCTCAACTCCGTATTTATCAAGAATTCCTTTTTTTGCAAGCTGTAATGACAGATTGAGAGCTGTCTGTCCACCGAGGTTCGGTAAAAGGGCATCCGGCCGTTCCTTTTTGATGATCTCTGTCAGGGCATACTCATTAAGCGGTTCGATGTATGTGTAATCCGCCATCTCAGGGTCAGTCATAATGGTAGCCGGATTAGAATTTACAAGAACTATCTGGTAACCGAGTGATCTCAATGCTTTACAGGCTTGTGTACCTGAATAGTCAAATTCACATGCTTGTCCGATTACAATAGGGCCGGATCCGATTATTAAAATTTTGTTGAGGTCTTCGCGCTTTGGCATAGAACTAATTTTTTGAATGATTTTGGTGCAAAAATGCCCTTAAATTTTTTAATTATGTCAATACAAAACAAAAAAATTCAATGATTTCAAAAAAAATTATACTTGAGAGTTAAATATATCACGATCAATGATCTCAATATCATTAAACCGGTTGCAAATTCTGGCAAACGGACTTAAATCAGCACAATCTGACAATCCCCCGCCACCGTTAAAGTTACTTTATAATCATCAGGGTCTCGCAATGAGTGTCTGCAGTTAATGCTTTGTTGTGTATCTCAATTAATTTTTTATCTGTATCGGGTGGATTAAAGGATTTTCCGGATAATAAAATTCCCATTAATAAAAATATACTGCTAATTTTATACATTTTATAAGCCATTTTCTGATATTGGCATTACAATATCAGCAAGAAATATGAATGTAAATTGTTTATTCAAGGCCGGCAGTAACGGCTTAATATAAAGAGAATGCCTAAAAAATGTACTGTTACACTACATCCTCTCGGTGAGACTGTCCGGGTAAATACAGGAACACCTTTAACAGATATTCTGAATGAGTTTGGTGTGGAATTTCCATGTGGAGGCAAAGGTACCTGCGGACGATGCCGTGTAAAACTTCTGAAGGGTGAGCTTAAGGCTGACCACTTCCAGAGGGAAAAGTTAAAAAAACTCAACCTGGGAGAGGAGTGGCGGCTTGCATGTTGTTGTGTTGCAGAATCGGATATCACCCTTGAGGTATCAGAGTTTAAGAATATTATTTTAGCCGATAACAGCACATTTGATTTCAGTCCCGGGACAGGTTTCGGACTTGCCATTGACCTGGGCACCACTACCGTTGTGGTTCAGTTAGTCAATCTCAGCAACAGTCATATTCTTGATTCTGTCTCATTTGTAAATCCACAGTTAAAATTTGGTTCAGATCTTATATCCCGTATTGAGAGTTGTCTTGATGGGAACCATGAAATCATGAAGGAACTTATCCGTGAAAAGATCGGAGAGGTTATCCGTTTAATCCTGAACAGGCATGATGTTAATATTTCCAAAGTCATTATAGTTGGCAATACTGTAATGCACCATATTTTCTCCGGTATTGATGTCAGGCCACTCTCATTTTATCCTTTTCATTCGAACGACAGGGGAGTTCAGCTTTTTTCACCGTCTACAACTGGCTGGAACCTTCCTGAAAACACATCAATTAGATTTTTACCCTCAATTGGCAGCTTTGTCGGAAGCGATATCCTTGCAGGCATTGCAGCTACACACATGGCTGATAATGAAGAATATACAATTTTAATAGACCTGGGTACAAACGGAGAGATTGTATTGGGCAACCGCAAAAAGATATTCTGTGCTTCAACTGCAGCCGGACCGGCTTTTGAGGGAGGCAAGATAAGCCGGGGGATGAGGGCTTCAACCGGGGCAATTTCATCAGTCTATTATGATGACGGGGCGCTGCGCTGTCATGTTATCGGGAACGTCAGAGCCAGGGGTATATGCGGGAGCGGACTGATTGATATTGTTTCGGTTTTACTGAAGAGGGGAGATATAGGGATTTTCGGAGAATTTAATTCCGGGGAGCAATCCTATCCTCTTACATCAGACGTATCTGTTACCCAGCAGGATATCCGTGAGTTTCAGCTTGCCAAAGCTGCCATTGCAGCCGGCCTGAAAATCTTACTTAAAAAGGCCGGCATAACTTATAATGAGGTGTCGGCGGTATATATTGCCGGAGGGTTTGGTAACTTTCTCAATATAGATAATGTTATAAAGACCGGATTGATTGAAACGGTTGCAGATAAAATAACAAAATTCGGCAATACAGCCCTCCTGGGCGCTAAGATGTTTTTGTTTGATGACAGAAATAGCATAGATAAATTACTCTCATTAACAGAACATATTAACCTGGAAGGCGAACCAGGTTTTCAGGATATTTTCGTGGATAAGCTTATGCTGTTTTGACCTCCTTTGTAGAAAGAAGACCGCAGGCAGCATCAATATCCAGGCCGCGCGATGCCCTTATTGTTGTCAATATACCTTTGCTGTTAAGCTGATTTTTGAAATCCTCTGTTTTTTCAGCAGAAGGGCTTTTGAGGTTAGCCCCGGGAATAGTGTGAAACCGGATAAGATTGATCCGGCATTTTAAGCCGTTAAGGAGCTTCGAAAGCTCTTTTACATGCAGAGAAGAATCATTAAATCCTTCAAAAAGAATGTATTCAAAGGAGACACGTCTTTGTCGTCCGAAATTCCATTTTCTGACCTCCCTGACTATATTATCGATCGGATATTTTGTCTGGACAGGCATCAGTTTTTGTCTCTCTGTGTTAAACGGGGTATGCAGGCTAACTGCCAGATGAGCTTCGCTCTCTTCAAGAAAACGGATCATTGCAGGAATGATACCTATAGTTGAGACTGTTATTCTCCTGGGACTCATTGCAAATCCCCAGTCAGAGGTTAAAATTCCGATGCTTTTCAGCACTTCGTCAGTATTATCCAATGGTTCTCCCATTCCCATAAATACAATATTGGAGACCCGGTCTGATTCCTGTATGCTTTTTACCTGATTAATAATTTCACCGGCAGTCAGTTGTCCCTGAAATCCCTGTCTGCCCGTCATGCAAAAGACACATCCCATCTTACATCCTGCCTGGGAGCTTACGCATACTGTTATCCTGCTGCGTTCAGGGATCATTGCTGTTTCAATAAAATTACCACCGGAGGTTTTGAAGAGATATTTTTTTGTTCCGTCAGTACTTGTCCGGACCCTTACCGGGGGAGTTATTCCTGTTTCATATAAGCCCTTAAGCAATTCCCGGTTTTTTTTGGAAAGATTAGTCATATCGTCGATCGATGAAATATCTTTTTTATAAAGCCAGTCGGCAATCTGGTTGGAGTTAAACTTTGGTAATCCTGTCTTTTCAACGATCTCCTGAAGTTCCTTAAGGGTCTTTCCAAGAAGTCTTTCCTTCATAATGAATTATTTTTGACAAAGATAAGTGAAAAGCTAAAAGCGTTAACCCGGTATTAAACTTAATTGAACCTTTTTATTATCTTGCAGGAAATAAATATTAATAAAAAATGAAAACCACATTAGTATTGAGCATTATTACTATAATAGGTATCTTTTTTTCACCTGGCAAGCCGGTTCCGGGCGCTGAAGTATATATTGAACAGGAAGGCAGCGACCGTCCTGTGGTATTTCAGCAAACAGGAGACAATGGCAAGCTGACAGTTTCAAATCTTGCTGCATAAGTATTGCAGACGGTAACTGATCTGTTGCCGTTATCCGGATCAGAGTTATATTATATTTAGGTTTTTGCCTGTTTTAATAAATGCATCTACAGCCCTGTCAATCTGCCTGGTTGTATGAGCAGCTGAAAGCTGAACCCTGATCCGTGCTTTTCCCCGCGGAACAACAGGATAGCAGAATCCGATCACATATATTCCTTCTTTCAGCAGTTCATCGGCAAATTTGATGGCAAGAGGTTCATCATATATCATTACCGGTACGATAGCAGTATTTCCTTTTACCAGGTCAAATCCGGCTGCCTCCATTTTTGACCGGAAATACCGGGCATTTTCCATTGTTTTAGCCGGCAGGTCTCCTGATTTTGAGAGTATTTCCAGTACTTTCATTGTAGCGCCGACTGTTGCGGGAGCAAGTGTGTTTGAAAACAGGTAAGGGCGTGATCTTTGTCGCAGCATCTCAATTACCTCTCTTTTGCCGGAGGTGCATCCTCCGTTCCCGCCACCCATCGCTTTGCCAAAAGTTGTGGTAATTATATCAATCTCACCCGTTAATCCATAATACTCTGCCGTACCACGCCCGTGCTTTCCTACATAACCGGTTGCATGTGAGTCGTCGACCAAAACCAGTGCATTATGCCAGTCTGCCAGTTTTTTTATTTCAGGGATTTTAGCCATGTCTCCGTCCATCGAGAAAATACCATCCGTGACTATCATCCTGTATCTGGCATCTGCTGCCTCCTTAAGACAATTCTCAAGATCCTCCATATCTGAATGTTTGTACCTTAACCTGCGGGCTTTGCATAATCTGATCCCGTCAATGATGGAAGCATGGTTTAGTTCGTCTGAGATTATTGCCGATTCAGGCCCCAGCAAAGGTTCAAAAACGCCTCCGTTTGCATCAAAGCAGGCACAGTATAGTATAGTATCTTCAGTTCCGAGGAATTCGGACATTTTTTGTTCCAGCTCTTTATGAATTTGTTGAGTGCCGCAGATAAACCGGACTGATGATAAGCCAAATCCCCACTCATTCATAATCTCCTGCGCTGCTTTTATCACTTCAGGGTGATCTGAAAGTCCCAGATAATTATTTGAACAGAAATTCAGGACAGTCTCACCTGTTGATATCCTGATTTCCGGCCCCTGGGCTGAGGTTATAATTCTTTCAGATTTATATAAACCCTTCTCTTTCAATTCGTTAAGAGTCAGCTGAAGATCTTTTGTTATCTTATTATCCATGATTAAAAATGTAACCGGTTGATAAAAATTACTCTCCACACAAATTTAGTCAATTCATTGTAATTAATCTAAATGTTTAGTAAAGTTATATTTAACATTCATGCATCGAATGATATTGGTCCAAATGAACAAGTATGGCAGCAGGAGTTTAAAAATCTTCAGAAATAGATATCTTTGCAGTAATCAAAAAATTGAATGATGAATAAACGAAAAGTGAGGGTGCGTTTTGCTCCGAGTCCCACAGGTCCACTTCATATAGGGGGCGTACGGACAGCCCTTTTCAATTACCTGTTTGCAAAAAATAATAAAGGAGATTTTATTTTAAGGATTGAAGACACTGATCAAAAACGTTTGGTTCCGGGAGCTGAAGAATACATATCGGAAAGCCTGAAATGGTGTGGGCTCACCCCCGATGAGGGACCCGGACCCGGAGGCGGTTATGGCCCCTACCGGCAAAGTGAGAGAAAAGAGATCTATAAGCAGTATGCCGATAAGCTGGTTGACTCAGGTAATGCTTATATAGCTTTCGATACCCCTGATGAGATTGAACAGTTAAGGAAAGAGTCAGAATCAAAAGGAGAGACTTTTTCTTACGGTATCACTACACGGGATAAACTGAACAATTCCCTGAGGCTTTCACAGGCCGAAGTACAGAAAAAATTAAGTGGTTGCGAGCCTTATGTTATCCGCTTCAAAATGCCTGAAAATGAAGATGTTTCAGAAATTGACATAATCAGGGGTAAGGTAACATTCAATACAACAAAAAGCCTTGACGATAAGGTTTTATTTAAATCTGACGGCATGCCAACATACCACCTTGCCAATGTAGTTGATGATCATCTGATGGAGATCACGCATGTTATAAGAGGTGAAGAGTGGCTTTCATCATTACCTCTCCATATATTGCTTTACCGTTCACTTGGATGGGAGAGTACAAAGCCACGCTTTGCTCATCTTCCGTTGATCCTTAAACCACAAGGGAAAGGGAAACTGAGCAAAAGGGATGGCGACAAAATGGGATTCCCGGTGTTCCCTCTCGAATGGAGAGATACTGAAACAGGGGAAATTTTTCATGGTTACCGTGAAGATGGTTATTTCCCCGAAGCCGTGATAAACCTGCTTGCCTTATTAGGCTGGAATCCGGGAACTGAACAGGAATTTTTTACACTGGAGGAGCTGACCCGGTTGTTCAGCCTCGACAGAGTGGTAAAGTCAGGCTCCCGCTTCGATCCTGATAAAGCCCGATGGTTTAATAAACACTATTTCCAGGGAAAGAGTGAGAAGGAGCTTGCTGTACTCTTTAAGCCAATACTTGAGGAGAAGGGAATTACTGAGGCTGATGGAAGAACAGAAAAAGTGATTGCTGAAATAAAGGAGAGGTGTGAGTTTGTTTCTGATCTGTGGGAGCATGGCAGCTATTTTTTTATTGCTCCTGATTCATACGATGATAAAACAATAAAGAAGCACTGGAAAGTGGATACTCCCGGTAAACTAACTGCAATTGCCGACATGCTTTCTGAATTGAACGAATGGGATGCGGATACCATTAGACAGAAATTTTCAGATTTCATAAACAGTAAGCAGTGGAGCTTTGGCAAAGTGATGAGCCCTCTCAGGTTATGTCTTGTCGGGGCTAACAGGGGGCCTGATATATTCAGGATATTTGAGTTACTTGACCAGGGGGAGACAATAAGAAGAATAAGAAAAGGTGTTGAAGTAATAGTCATGAGCTGACTATCAGTTTCTATTTTATACCAACCCATAAATATTATGCAATTCATACCTGAGTTTTCCGATATTGAAAAGGCGAATGAGCTTATAAAAGATCACATTCACCAGACTCCTGTTCTAACATCAGAGAGCATAAATAAAATTACAGGATCAGAGATTTTTTTCAAATGTGAGAATTTTCAGAAAGCAGGAGCATTTAAATTCAGGGGGGCCTGCAATGCTGTTTTCACCCTTGCGGCATCCGGCAGTGACATTAACAGGGGAGTCGCCACCCATTCATCGGGAAATCATGCAGCTGCCCTTGCACTTGCTGCCAAAATCAAAGGTATTGCTGCAAATATTGTTATGCCGGTTAACTCTACTGAAATTAAAAAACGTGCTGTTGCCGGTTACGGAGCAGTTATAACTTTTTGTGAACCAACACTGGACTCGCGTGAGTCAACTCTGATAAAGGTGATAGCCGAGACAGGTGCAACAGAAATACATCCATACAATGATTTTTATGTAATTGCAGGTCAGGGTACTGCCGCCCTTGAATTAATTGACCAGGCAGGGCATTTTGATTTAGTAATGGCCCCTGTTGGCGGGGGAGGCCTTATAAGTGGCACAGCAATTACTGTTAAGAGGTTACTTCCTGAGTGCCTGGTAATAGCTGCTGAACCGGCCGGCGCTGATGATGCATTCCGGTCATTTCATTCCGGCAAACTGTACCCTTCTGTCAATCCGAAAACAATAGCTGACGGTTTGCTGACCTCCCTGGGAACCAGAAATTTTGCCGTGATTAAGGATAAGGTAGATGATATTGTAACTGTATCAGAGGAAAAAATTGTTGAAGCAATGAGGCTGATATGGGAAAGGATGAAAATAGTAATCGAACCATCCTCTGCTGTTCCTCTGGCAGCGATACTTGAAAAAAAGGTTAATGTTCATAAAAAGAGAGTCGGAATAATTCTTTCGGGAGGGAATCTGGATCTGGATAATCTGCCTTTCTGATTTGAAGAGCCGGGAGATAAATGTGTTATAGCATAGGACTTACAATATGAGCCAGTGATTCTCTTAATTTCACATGCCAGGGGCGCCGGGTCCACTCAGTAAGCTTTATTTCACGACTGTTATGTATATCAGCCATAAATATTTCTGCAAGTTTATCTGTAAACTCCTGGTCATACATGAATGCGTTAACTTCAAAGTTGGTCTCCAGACTTCTGAAATCAAGGTTAGTGGAACCAATACTTGAGAAAACATCATCCACGATAATATATTTGCTGTGAATGAACCCGGATTTATAAAAGTAAATTCTGATGCCGGCTTCCAAAAGCTGTTCAATATATGAAAATGAACTCCATTTGGATATATGGGCATCTGATTTTTCCGGAATGACTATTCTGACATCAACATTGCTTAAGGCTGAAGTGATAAGTGCACTGATGATCTGGATGGGCGGCATCAGATAGGGAGAAACGATATAAACCCTGCTTCTTGCCCCTGCAATAGCAGCAAAAAATGCCTGGCTTATTGTCTCCCAGTCAGAATCTGGTCCGCTGGCCGCTATCTGCAAAGGGATACCTCCATAATTTTGCATTGGAGGGAAATATTTTTTTCCGGAGATATTTTCATTTATCACAAAAAACCAGTCAGCTGCAAAGATAACCTGCAGGCTTATGACAGCATCACCCTCAATTTGAAGATGTATATCCCTCCATGGACCTATTCCTTTTATGCCTTCCAGATACCGGTCAGCAAAATTTATCCCCCCTGTGAATCCTGTTTTGCCGTCGACTATTATAATTTTCCGGTGATTTCGAAAGTTTACCCGCGAGGTCAACCTCGGGAACCTCACCTCCATGAATGAGTAAATTTCAATTCCGTTACTTTTTAGCTCCGATATATATTTTTTATCCAGTCCCCAACTGCCTACATCATCAATAATAATACGAACCTCAACTCCCTCATTGCTTTTTTCAATGAGTATGTCCTTTAATTTCTTTCCCAGCTTATCGTTTGCTATTATATAGTATTCAATATGAATGTGGTGCTTAGCATCTCTGATGGCATTGAATATTGCTTCAAATGTATCTGATCCGTCTTCAAGTATTTTCAGCCTGTTGCCTGTTGTAAGTAACGCATTGGAATTATTCAGTAAAAGTCTGATAAGAGTTTCTTTTTCACGCACTTTACTGTCTGTGTTTAATATTGTCTGCTCAATCTGCTTCAGTTGATGGGAAGACAGAATACGAAGTTTGTTCAGGCTTTTTATCCCTTTTCTGGAAAAAAGTTTACGCTTTCGGAATTCCTGTCCGAAAAACAGGTAAAATATTACGCCGAACAGAGGCAATAGCAGTAAAGCCAGAATCCAGGCTGCTGTCTTATAAGGAGATCTTTTTTCCCAAATAATCATTATGGCAACCGGAATTGCTGTAAGCAAAAAGACCAAAGTAAAAATTTTCCACGAATCAAACTCCGGATTCATAATTTATACATTTCAGATTACCGATATAAAATTGATCAATTTTTTGATCAAAAACAATTTTGGCATAAATTTCGTATTATGAGTACTGTGGTATATTTGATTAAAACTATTGGAGGTAATGATTTATGAGGCGTTTTATAATTTTTTTATGTGTTGCGTTTTTTGTTTTTATTGCCTGCAGGGTACAGAAGCAGGCAGTTAGTATTGAGAGCCGTGAGCCTGAAACTGAAGTACAGGATTCAGTTGAATACGAACTTATAATATTTGATGCTAAATTTGAAACCTGGTATGCCCTGCATAATTCACCTTCGCATTATCGCTCCAGTGAATATTATGAGGGGTGGAATAGTCGTTATGTTTCAGCATGGAATCAGAATGCCAGGGATCCCCGCAAGAATTGGTTTTTCGAGCATATTGTTGGTTATGATCCGACTATAGATTATGGATTTGAGCTGAACCACAAGTTGTTTTATTACTTTCTTTATGTCGAGAAGGTATTGAAAATCGAAATTATGACGGGAGGGCCCCAGGCAGCCCACTTCTAAGTGGTATTTATAAATATTTTCAATCTGTCATTATCAAGCAGCTCTTCAGCTGACAATTGTCCTTTGACGGAGGGTGCACGGATACCTTCAAAGAAGAATTTATTGCCAATAAATATATGAGCTTCATCCCATGATTTTTTGGTAATGAAAGTTTCTAAAAGCTGTTTTCCCCCTTCAACAATAAGTGACAATATTCTGCGCCGGTAAAGTATATCCAGTATTTGGTCTGTTATATCTGCCTCAAAATCAATTTTCACATAAGAAACGGAACCCTTTTCGAACTCGGATTTTGAATTTATTATTATTGTTTGGGTGTCAGGTTTAAATAAGTTAAGATCTTTTGAAAGCCGCAGGTTTTTATCAATTACCAGGCGCAGAGGATTTTTTCCTTTCCAGTTTCTTACCGTGAGAAAGGGATTGTCTCTCTCGGCGGTATTGGTACCGACCAGTATTGCATCCTCCTCCGAACGGATTTTATGAACCAGTCTCAGAGCTGTGTCACCTGTTATCCATACAGGTTCTCCGTAACTTTCAGCATTTCGTTCGATATCCATAAAGCCATCCATAGTCTGAGCCCATTTGAGTATGATATAGGGCCGCTTAATAGTATGGTATGTATAAAAGCGCTTATTTAATTCCAGGCATTCATTTTTTAATACATCTGAAACAACTTCTATTCCTGCTTTCCTCATTTTTTCGATGCCTTTCCCTGCTACCTTTGAAAAAGGGTCAATGGCGCCAACAACAACCCCGGGTATCTTTTTTTGTATTATCAGGTCAGCACAGGGAGGTGTCAATCCGTGATGTGCACAAGGTTCAAGGTTGACATATAGTGTGCACTCTTTAAGAAGTTCATCGTTTGATACTGCATTGATTGCATTTACTTCGGCATGCGGACCGCCATACTCCCGGTGAAAACCTTCGGCAACAATTCTGTCATTGTGAACGATCACACAACCTACCATTGGGTTGGGGGAGACACTGCCTTTACCAAGTATAGCAAGATCAAGGCAGCGGAGCATATATTTTTCATTTATATACATTCAAAGGGAATAAGTATATTTATCCTGCCAAATTTAACACAATGAATGCTACAATTCAATATATAAAAGAAGAATTAAAGGGTTTATATCCAAACACGGAGATCAGGGCTTTTATAAGGTTGATCACGGAGTATGTGTTTAAAAGAGAATTTCATAAAATTATAGCAGATCCTGATTTTAAGCCCGATTCCGGTTCATTTCAGATTATTTGTGAAATAGTCGGACGACTCAAAAACTATGAGCCGGTTCAGTATATTCTGGGTGAAACTGTTTTCCACGACCTGAAGATCAATGTAAATCGCGGTGTACTGATACCGAGGCCTGAAACTGAGGAGCTGGCTGAGTGGATCGTTAATTCTGTAAGTCAGCCGTCCCCAACTATATTGGATATAGGAACCGGAAGCGGGTGTATTGCGCTATCTTTGAAGAGGTTTATCGCAGGTGCTGATGTATCGGGAATGGATTATTCCGAAGCTGCAGTTCAAACCGCCCGACGCAATGCGGAGAAAAACAACCTGATGGTTAGTTTTTTTTGTAGTGATATAAGGCATTGGAGATTAAATAATTGGAGATGTTATGATATTATTGTGAGTAATCCCCCTTATGTTTTAGAAAAGGAAAAGCGGAAAATGTCAGACAATGTACTTAAATTTGAACCTGAAGATGCTTTGTTTGTCAGGGATGATGAGCCTTTTGAGTTTTATAATATCATTGTCCGGTTTGCACAGAGGTATTTGTCACCGGCAGGATGGTTGTATTTTGAGATAAATGAAGCATTTGGCATGGAACTGATGCAGTTAATGTGGAGTCAGGGCTATAGAAATGTTGAGATAAAAAAAGACATAAACGGGAAAGACCGGATGTTACGAGGGCAGAAATGAACTGTCTTTGATCAGGTACTTTTCATTGGTGTCACATAGAGTTTTTGAGTTACAATATTGAAGAAGATTTTTAACTACATATTTCTGACGATTAACCTGCTGGCAGCGGTTGCACTGGTAATTTCTTACCTGTCGGGTTATATTTCACCTGAAGAGCTGTGGTGGCCCTCTTTTTTCGGGCTTGCATATCCTGTATTGTTGATCATCAACCTTTTATTTATTGTGATGTGGCTGCTTTTCAATCCCCGGTATTCACTGGTGTCGCTGGCTGTAATAATTTCGGGCTGCGGATTTATGTTACGGTTCGTGCAGATAAGGGGTAAGTCAACAGAACAAGAGGGTATAAAGGTACTTTCTTATAATGTCAGACATTTTGCTGGTCATAAAAAAGAGGATGATCAGGGAACAGCCCGGCTTATTACTCAATTTTTAAATGAGCAGGAGCCTGATATAATTTGCCTGCAGGAGGTAAGGCTCATGAAAAACAATATTTTCAACCTGGCCAGGACGGTTGATGATCTAAAGTTTATTAAACATTATCAGTATGCCAGGACAGGAGCTAATTTCGGTTCTGTAACAATGACTCGTTTTCCTATAGTCAATATGGGTGAGATCCGCTTTAAAGGTTCAGGTAACATTACGATCTATACCGATGTGCTGATAGAAAGCGATACAGTCAGAATATTCAACATTCATCTTCAATCGTACAGGATGGGTCCCGATTCATACTCAGTGTTTTATTCGTGGCCTGAAGACAGGACAGAGTATAAAAAACTTCGGGAGACAGGATCAAGGTTTAAAAGGGCATTTAACCACAGAGCCCTGCAGGTGAATGAAATAAGGAAATATATTGATGAATGTCCTTATGAGATAATATTGTGCGGAGATTTTAATGATACACCGGCTTCGTATTCTTATGTACAGTTAAAGAAAGGTTTAAAAGATGCTTTTAAATCTTCAGGCAGGGGAGTCATGTCCACATATATTGGTGATTTGCCGGCATTGCGAATTGATTATATATTTCACAGCGAAGGTTACAGTTCATATAATTTTGAAACTTATGATTTCAGGCATTCAGACCATCTGCCTGTGTCTTGCACACTCATAAAAAAGTAAATCATTACGATAAGATCTCTAATGCTGCTGATTTGTCTTTTTTTAGCTGCTCTGACAGGGCTGTAATTCCGGAAAACTTTTGTTCATCCCTTATTTTGGATACAAATATCAATGTAATTTGTTTATTGTATAAGTTCCCGGTAAAATCAAAAATATTAACTTCTATGCTTCTTTTATCTGCATTCTTATTAAAGGTCGGACGTGTACCTATATTTAGCATCCCTTTAAATTTGTTTCCCTCTGCAATTATTTCAACTGCATAAACGCCATAGCCGGGAATTAGCTTATGAACGTCCGAGGCCTCAATATTTGCTGTAGGAAACCCTAACATTCTGCCTGTGCGTGTACCTTCAATAACTTTCCCATGGAGAGTATAGCGGTATCCTAAAAGAGCATTTGCTTTTGTAATGTTTCCTTCCTCAAGATTTTTTCGGATCCTTGTTGAGCTAATATGATACTCATTCATCAATAAGGGATCCAGTTTTTCAATATCGAAATGATACTGACTTGCGCAAATCTGCAAATATTCAAATCTTCCTTCACGGTTTTTACCAAACCGGTGATCATACCCCACGACCAGACAGTGTGTTTTAATTTTATCGATTAAGATGGTTTTTACAAATTCAGAATATTGCAGTTCTGCAAATGACCTTGTAAAGGGGTAAACTATCAGATGGTCTATTCCGGCTTTTCTGAACAGCTCTTTTTTTTCATCAAGAGTGGTCAGAAGCCTTAGATTGGTTTTATCAGGTGAGGTAACCAGACGGGGATGAGGGTTGAAAGTAAAGATCACACTTTCTCCACCCTGTTTACGTGCAATTTCATTTAAACGGCCGATGACCCTTTGATGTCCCAGATGAACTCCGTCAAAAGTGCCTATTGTTACAACTGGTTTGTTGCCCCTAAAGCTGTCAATGTTATTATGTATTTTCACCTTTTTTGTCTGATTGTCGGCGAACATAATATTTTTTCATGAATTTTCGGACAACATACAATCTAAAAATGAAATTGTTCTAAATTCATTTAAATAACTATTTTCGCGAATGTGGATTTTGTTAATTTTACAAATTCAAATAAGTAACAAGGATAATACGAATATGACATTTTGTGAGATGGATTTCAGAAGATTTGTGATAATAGTAAGTATGATCAGCCTTCTCTTCGCAGGATGCAGTAAAGAGGCCAACAGGTTTTCAATAAGCGGGAAGATATCTCATGCCGAAGGGAAGGTTATATATCTTGAAGAACTATTAGTCTCCTCTTCAAAAGTTATAGATTCTACACGGATCAATAAGAATGGGGAGTTTAAATTCGAGGGAACCGCAAGTATTCCGACTTATTATCTGCTTAAGTTGGATGATAATAAATTCATTACTCTTCTTGTAGACTCTCTTGAACAGGTTATTGTAGAGGCTGATATTGCCAATTTTGAACGTGACTACAGCATTCAGGGTTCAGAAGGATCAGCCCATGTTAAGATGCTGAATGATCATCTGTATGATACAAAGCATAAGTTAGATTCTTTAAGATCGCTTATTAATATGTACAGAGGAAATCCTGATTTTGAAAGAATGAAAGCTCAGTGGGAGGAAGAATCAGAGAGGATTAAAAAGGAACAGGTTGACTTCTCCACGAAGTTCATTATGGATAATCCGTTTTCAATGGCCGGAATCTTAGCTGTTTATCAGAAATTCGACAATCAGAATTTTGTGCTTAATGATATTCAGGTGATGAGGGTGGCAGCCTCAGCTCTTAATTCAATATATCCCCGGTCGGGCCATGTTAAAGCATTATATCAGAATACTGTTCAGTTATTACAGGAAGAGAGAAGCGCTCAGCTTCAACGGTTTATTCAGGAGCAGGGTGATAATAGTCCTGACATTGTTTTGCCCGGTCCGGATGGAAATGAAATTGCACTCTCTTCTCTCAGGGGGAAAATAGTTCTGCTCCATTTCTGGTCAGCAGTTGACCGTAATTCACGAATAATGAATCAGGCTCTTGTTGAGGCTTACAATAATTATAAAAACAGTGGTTTTGAAATATACCAGGTAAGTATTGACGAAAGCCGTTCTGACTGGATAGATGCAATTGACCAGGACAGGTTATCGTGGATCAATGTCGGTGATATGAAAGGGAGCAGGCATGCTGTAAATAGTTATAATATCAAGGCAGTACCATACAATTATCTGCTCGACCGGGAGGGGGTAATTGTTGCCCGTAACCTTAAAGGACAAGCTCTCGACAATGCTATAAAAAGTCTTTTAAATTGATGTTTTGGGGAAAAATAAAAAAATATATTTCATTTCGGATACCCACCTGGGCGCCCCGGCATTGAAAAATAACCGGGAACGGGAGAGGTTGCTGTCTGAATGGCTTGATTATATCAGAGATGATGTCTCTGAGTTGTATCTTATGGGAGATATTTTTGATTTTTGGTTTGAATATAAAAAAGTTGTCCCAAGAGGCTTTACCCGCATTCTGGGCAGATTGGCAGATTTAGCTGATAACGGGGTGCCGGTACATTTTTTTACCGGGAACCACGATCTCTGGATATATGATTATCTTCCTGAAGAGATCGGACTGACCCTCCACCGTAATGAATTCGTTACCTGCATAAACGGCATGAAGTTCTTTTTAGCTCATGGTGACGGCCTTGATTATAAAGATAAAGGTTATGTGCTGATCAAAAAAATCTTTACAAACAAAACCCTTCAGTGGATCTTTGCCAGGCTTCATCCCAATTTTGCCTTTTTCCTTGCTCACAGATGGTCAAAATCAAGTCGTTTATCTAAATTGAATGATCAAGGAGAATTTAAAGTTAAGAATGAATGCATGTTTAAATTTGCACAAAATTATTTAGAGAATGAGTGGATAGATTATTTTATATTTGGCCACAGGCATAGAATGGCGGATGTGGAAATTGAAAAGGGTTCAAGGTTTATCCTGCTTGGCGATTGGATTACGAATTTTTCGTATGGCGCTTTTGACGGAGAAACATTCAGGTTAAAGAAATTTAAATAAAAACAGAATTGTTTTATCAAACCCATAGAAGAATAAGGTCTCATCCCCGGGAACTGACTTAAATGCCCCGAATAGTTAAGAGAATTATATGATTAAGTTATAAGTTGAGTGTAGCAGGAAATTATGACAAATAAAATTTATACAAAAATTATAGGTACTGGAAGTTATCTTCCGCCTAAAATAGTAGATAATGACTATTTTCTGGATTTTCAGTTTTATGATCCGGTGAAGAAAGAGTTATTCGATAAGAGTAATGAGGAGATTATCACAAAATTCAGGGAGATCACTAACATAGAACAAAGACGGTACGTGTCAGATGGCCAGGTGACTTCAGACATTGCCGCAAAAGCAATTGAAGATGCCTGCCATTCATCCGGTACTGACAAAGAAAGCCTTGACTTTATAATAATAGCGCACAATTTTGGCGATATTTACGATGGCAATGTGAGAAGCGACATGTTGCCGGGACTTGCGAATAAAGTAAAAATGAAGCTGCACATAAAAAACCCGTCATGCTTTTGTCATGATGTTATTTCAGGATGCCCCGGATGGACACAAGCCATGATAGTTGCAGATGCATATCTGAAAAGTGGTTTTATGAAAATTGGTGCCGTGGTAGGGGCCGATGTTCTGTCACGTATTTCTGATCCGCACGACCGTGACTCAATGATATATGCCGACGGTGCAGGCGCTACTATCGTGCAGGCAGTTGAAAGCGACAAACCTACAGGTGTTCTTTCCTATTCATTACGTTCAGACTCTGTTCATTATGCCAACCTGCTCACACTTGGTTATTCCAATAATCCCAGCCTGGATGGAAATGAACTTTGGGTTAAGATGTTTGGGCACAAACTATATATTTATGCCCTGAAAAAGGTGCCGGGTGTTGTAAAAGAGAGTATTGACAGAGCCGGACTGGAATTGAATGATATTAAAAAGATCCTTATCCATCAGGCTAATGAAAAAATGGACGAGGCTATCTTAAAAGGTATCTTTAAGTTGTTTGGTAAAAAACATATTCCCGATGGGATAATGCCAATGAGCATAAGGGAATTAGGCAACTCCTCAACAGCTACTGTCCCGACACTGCTTGATCTTATAGTAAAAGGGAAAATTGAAGGACAGCAGATAAATAGTGATGACAACCTGGTGCTTTGTTCGGTAGGGGCAGGGATGAATATCAACTCGATTGTTTACAAATGGTGAATTATTATCCGGGGAAAAATGACCAGTTAGTTTTACTTTTAACTAAATTGTGATTTTTATAACTCTTTTCCCTATGGATGATAATATTCTATTAATTCCGGCTTTTTAAAAAATTCAGGACATCCTCTGTGTCTTTTGATGCATTGACCTGTTCGTTTTTATACACGATCCTGCCTTCTTTATCAAGGATAAAAGTCTGGCGCCCTGTCGTTACCCCTCTCTCCAGCTCAAATTCTTTCCCGTTGAATTCATTTTTAAAAACCCCTCCTTCCCTCACCGGGACACCAAATATCCGGGCAATTTTGCCCGATTCGTCCGAGATCAGGGTGAAATTGAGGTTATGTGCTTTTTTAAAGAATTTCAATCCTTCGGGATTATCACCGCTGACACCAACAACCGAGGCATTCAGCTTTTTTAGTTCATCGCTCATATCGCGGTAATTACATGCCTGGGCTGTGCAGCCTCCTGTCATTGCCGCCGGGTAAAAATAAACAACCAGGTATTGGTCACCTAAATTTTCATTTAAAGTCCAGACAGCGCCGTTATCAGCTGTTGCTTCGAAGGCAGGTACTTTGTCCCCTGTTTTTAATCCGTTTTCACCAGACAGACCGTGGGAAATTAATATAATCACAATTGTCAGCATCGTATTCATGTAAAATATTTTAAATCTGTCTATAATACAATTAAAAAGCAAAAATGTTTTATTAAATTTATAGCACAGTAAAAAAAATGGGGAGGGCATATACATACAGGTGCGACAAATGTGGTTTTGAGGATCAATTCAATGAAGGACATGGTTTTTTGATCCATCCAATGACTTTAGATTCATATTTAAAGATGGGGACAAAATTATTTCACCACAAAACTAATTCAGCAATAGAAAAACTTGCTAATGAACATGAGATTCTATTCATTGATGCCGGCTTTAAGATTTTTAAATGCCCTGATTGCAATTTGTTATATGATAAAATAGAAGTATCTGTATCTAATTCAGGCAAGGTACTCCACAGGAGTGAATTTCGTTGCACTCAGTGTCGTGCCAGGCTTAAGCTGACCAACATACACCGGTTGAAAAAAGCAGTCTGCCCTTCATGTAAAAATTACACTTTCAGAATAGACCACAGGAAAATGGTATTATGGGATTAGAATAACAGACTTGCCAGTAAAGCAAATATTAAACCACAGACAGCAATTATTGATTCCATGATAGTCCAGCTTTGGAGAGTCTGCTTTTCATTCATGCCAAGATATTTTCCCACAAGCCAGAATCCGCTGTCATTAACATGTGAAAGCAGGGTAGCCCCCGATGCAATTGCAATTACCACCAGAGCTCGCTGAGGGTCATTAAGTCCGAATTCATTAATAACAGGCGCAATGATACCGGCTGCAGTTATCATTGCCACTGTTGCCGAACCCTGCGTAACCCTGACAACCGCTGCAAGCAGCCATGCCAGTAAAATAGGTGGCAAAGGTGAATTAGCCATAGATTCAGCCATTATATTACCTATTCCGCTGTCAACCAAAACCTGTTTTAAAACCCCGCCGGCTCCGGTAATAAGTATTATGATGCCGGCGGGCCCCAGGGCCCTGGAGCTGAGATCAAGAATTTTGTTTTTATCCATTCCCCGTTTAATGCACAGAAAGTAGGTTGCGATCAACGTTGCCAATATAAGAGCTGAAAAGGGATGTCCGACGAATTCCATAATATCAGTCCAGACAGATTTTGTAATTAATCCCTTTGAAACAGCCAGTCCGGTAAAAGTATTCACAAGTATTAAAAACAGGGGAATAGAGATAATAACAGCAATCAATCCAAAGGGAGGATAATTATCGGTACCATTTTCCGGAGGTTTTTTATCGAGGTCAAAGGGAGGCTCCAGGTAAATCTTTTTTGATATATATTTACCCCATACCGGACCTGCAATAATTGCTGTCGGAAAACCTAATATTATTCCCAATAGTATTACCCAGCCCAGTTGAGCATTGATTATATCGGCAACTGCTACCGGACCGGGAGTGGGGGGGATGAAGCTGTGAGTCACTGCCAGGCCTGCCAGAAGAGGAATTGCATAATAGAGCAAAGATCGTTTTGTATCGCGCGATAGTGCATAAATTATCGGGACAAGAATGATGAAGCCCACATCAAGGAAGACAGGTATTGCAACAATGAAGCCTGTAATTACCATAGCCCAGGAAGCTTTGTCTTTGCCAAACTTCTTTACCAGGTAATGGGCCATAGACTCTGCCCCCCCTGAACTCTCAAGCATTTGTCCGAAAATAGCCCCCAGTCCGACCACTGTGGCAACAAAGCCGAGAGTGCCCGCCATACCTTCCTGGATAGCCTGAATAACGCCTTTAAGAGGCATCCCGGCAACGATACCAACATAGATGGCAGTAATCAAAAGCGAAATAAATGCACTGATCTTTAGCTTCAGTACCATTAAAAGGAGTAATGCAACAGCAGAAATGACGATGAATATTAAAAATAGTGTTGACATCTTTATCAGATTAGTTTTGGCTGTAAAGTTAGGGTTTACCAGGAATTATGCAAGCAGTGGAGCGCGTAAACAAGAGAGGTTATGTTCTAATCTTTCAGACGGTTTCGGTATTGACGCGGCGGCATGCCCATCTTTTTTTTGAAATCGCGCGTAAAATAGTATGGGTCTGAATATCCTAACCTGAATGAAATCTCTTTTATTTTCATTTTTGTGTAATCAAGGAATTCACAAGCTTTTAAAATTTTCAGATGAGCGAAATAGCTCATAGGAGGATAATTGGTCTCTTTCCTGAAAAGAGTTGTAAAATATGTTGGAGAGTAGCCGACCTCTCTTGATATCTGGTTAAGAGTAAGTTTTTTTTGGAGGTTTTTTTCCAAATAACTCAGAGCTCTCCTGGTAACAGGATTGAGCTCGTCGGCGATGTCGTCGCTTGTACGGCTGGCATAAATAAAAGTTGCCAGCAGGTGGCCGAAGCAGAGATTGACATATTCAATATTCTGATCATGGAATCCTTTTGAAAGGTTGTTGAATATTTCATAAAACAGCATTTCACGGTTGGCTACCATGTTATTGACTGAAGGCGCCAGGTTCCGCACAACGGAAAACTCATTTACCAGCAGCTTTACTTTTTTTCCCCTGAACCCTGCATAAAGAAAGCGGCAGTCTCTTTTCGGACCCGGACAAAACCTGAATCTGTCACCTCGTCTCACAATAAAAAACTGATCTCCCGAGAGAGGCACCTGCTCACCCTCCAGACAAACAGTCCCTTTGCCCTTTGTGCAAAACACCAGTAAATTACTGTCTGTTCTGACACCCGATTCCCATAAAGTTCCTTTTTCAATCTCTATTTCTCCCGCTTCTACCAAATAAAGATCCCTGGCTCCGGCGCCTGTATTCTCATCAGGAACCGAGTCAGGGAGGTTGTAATGTTTTATCTCTTTTATCATGATAAAAAGTTACAAAATAAAGTAATATTATCCATCTTTTTCAAAGAAAATACTATTTTTTAACTTTGGTGGTACAGATATATTTGTGAAAACCAAAAATTTACTTAAAGACTATGAGTGAACTTTTAGAAAGAATTGCAGATTGCATTGAGTTTGGAAAGATCAACAAGGCAGCTCCTTTTCCGCCCCAGATGAAAGGACAGGATGGAGCTGATGAACTTACCGCTCAGGCTCTGAGAGAGGGCATATCGGCCGGGAAGATTTTAACGGAGGGATTAATGGTTGGTATGGAAAAAGTCGGAATAAAATTCCGGGAGAATAAAGTATTTGTGCCTCAGGTTCTTATGTCTGCTAAAGCGATGAATACTGCAATGGTACACCTTAAACCCTATTTTCTGTCAGGTGAGGTAAAAGAGAAGGGTACCTTTATAATAGGGACAGTGGAAGGTGACTTGCATGATATTGGTAAAAATCTGGTTACCATGATGGTAGAGGGGAGCGGATGGAAAGTGATTGATTTAGGGACTGATGTAAAAGCTGAACAGTTTATTTCTTCTGTAAGGGAAAACCCGGGGGCTTATGTCGGACTGTCTGCTCTGCTGACAACGACAATGGTTAATATGGATAAAATTACCAAAGCTTTAAAACAGGAATTTCCAAATGTAAATGTTGCTGTTGGTGGCGCTCCGCTGAATGATGATTTCAGGCAAAAGATAGGCGCTGATATATATTCTCCTGATCCGCAGGGACTGGTTGAGTATCTTAACTCACAGTTAAGTTGAGATGCATGGACTGGAACTTATAAAAAGAGCTTTTTCCCTTCAGCCTGTCGAAAGAGTCCCATGGGTTCCCTTTGCCGGGGTTCACGGAGGTTTTTTAACAGGCGTGGATGCCGAAACATATCTTAAATCATCACAGGAGATAGTCAAAGGGGTAAGCAAGGCAATAGAAGAGTACAAGCCTGACGGCATACCAGTGGTGTTTGACCTGCAAACAGAAGCTGAAGCTTTAGGTTGCAAGCTTCGATGGTCCGAATCGGTTCCTCCTGCTGTTGTTTCCCATCCTCTTTCGGAAGGACGGTCTGTTGATGACCTTACCGTTCCCGGTCCTGACCAGGGAAGGATCCCGGTAGCAATTGAAGCAGCGGTGAAGCTTCGGGAAAAATATCCGGATATTGCTCTGTACGGATTGATAACAGGGCCTTTTACACTGGCAATGCATCTGCTGGGGACAGACATTTTCACTATGCTGTATGAGAAGCCGGAGGAAGTTTTTAAGCTGATGGAATTTTGTACGAAGGCCGGCCGAAAAATGGCGGAGTACTATATTGATGCAGGTTGTGACGTGATAGCACTGGTTGATCCGATGACAAGTCAGATCGATCCCCTTTCTTTTGAAAAGTTTGTTACACTATATGCCTCCGATATATTTAGTTACATCAGAGAAAGAGGGAGGCTTAGTTCGTTTTTTGTATGTGGTCACGCCCAGCAAAATATAGAAGCTATGTGTAACTGCCGTCCTGATAATGTTTCAATAGATGAGAACATACCTCTTGATTATGTCAAAGAAATTGCATTGGGGAAAGGTATAAGCTTCGGAGGTAATTTAAAACTTACGGTTGTGTTGTTAATGGGTAGTAAGGAGGATTGTATGGAACATGCACTTGAATGTCTTGATATGGGCGGTAATACCGGTTTCATACTGTCACCCGGCTGTGACCTGCCGTATGAAACTCCCCCGGAAAATCTGAAGGCAGTTACAGATTTACTGCATGATCCCTACCGGCAGGAAGTTGTTCGTACCCTCGAGAAGGGAGAAAACTCACCGGAAGTATTCAATATGAGAGAATACGGACAATCAGACAAAGTGGTAGTGGACATCATTACCCTCGACTCCGAATCTTGTGCACCGTGCCAATACATGGTTGAAGCGGTTAAAAGAGTATCTGAACATTTTGAGGGAGTGGTAGAGTGGCGTGAGCATGCAATTAAAAAGATGGAAGGAGTCAGTTTTATGTCATCACTTATGGTTAAGAATATTCCAACTATATGTATAGACGGCAGGATAGCTTTTGTCTCTAAGATCCCTCCCGGGGCTGAGTTGACGGCAGCTATTCAAAAGAGGATAAACGAAAAGCTGAAGCTGAAGATAAGGTCTAAAAAGAGCGAGCTGATCATTTTCGAGGAAGAGGGCAGGAGCGCCGAAATAAGAGAAAGAGTAAACCGGGCGATGACAGAGCTGGGAAGGGAGCTCGAGATAAAGACTATTTCCGGAAAGGATGTTATGGCAGGTTACGGCATCAGCCAGTCACCCGCAGTGGTTGCTGTCAGGTATACTGTAAAATCCGAGGGTGTCATTCCTTCTGTCGAAATCATAAAAGAGTGGATCAAGGAGTTGTAATTGTATGTCATAACAGTTACAGGACTGAAAGCCACATAATGAAATTCAGGTAACAAAATCAGATTCACAATGGTTAAAATCACAGATCTGGTCAGACAAGGGCGAGTGCTGGTTTCCGACGGTGCCTGGGGGACCATGTTACAGTATAAAGGGCTCAAGCCCGGTGAGTGTCCTGAAGAGTGGAATATTTCTCACGAAGAGGATGTTTTTGACATAGCAGGAAAATATATAAACGCAGGTTCTGATATGATTGAAACGAACAGCTTCGGGGGTAGCAGGTTTAAACTTGAAAGATATAACCTGGGGGAAAAGGTATTTGAGATCAACAAGGTTGCAGCGCAGATAAGCCGCCAGGCGGCAGGGAGTAAATTTGTGCTTGGTTCGGTTGGTCCTACAGGAAAAATATTGATGATGGGTGATGTTGCCGGAGAGGAGTTGTACGACGCCTTTAAAGTCCAGGTAAAAGGATTGGAGGCGGGAGGTGCTGATGCAATTATGATAGAGACCATGACCGACATCGAAGAGGCCTCTCTTGCCGTGAGGGCAGCCAGAGAGAATACAGGCTGCGAAGTTTTCTGCACCATGACATTTGAAAGAACCGTAACAGGAGAATACCGGTCTATGATGGGAGTTTCGCCAACGGAAATGATACAACCCCTCATTGATGCCGGAGCGGATATGATTGGCGCCAACTGTGGCAACGGCATTGAGGGGATGGTTCATATCATCAGGGAAATACGGCTGGCTAACAGTGAAATACCCCTTCTGGTGCATGCTAATGCCGGCATGCCTTTGTTGGTAGGAGGAGTCACGGTATTTCCTGAAACACCTGATGAAATGGCTGTCGTTGTGCCGCAGATTATAGAAGCCGGAGTGAATGTGATAGGAGGTTGCTGTGGCACAACCCCTGCACATATTGCCAGGATCAGGGAAACAGTTGATAAACTAAGTGGAAAACCATAATAAATAAAAAGACTGTCATTAAACCAGTGAAAAACGGATCATGTCAAAAATCCCGTTTCATATAATATCAGGATTTTTGGGAAGTGGAAAAACCACTTTGCTGAAGAAGTTGATTGGCGATTATTCGGATAAATACAGATTAGGAATTATCCAGAACGAATTTGCCCCGTCAAATATAGATGGAGCTGAATTAAAAAAAAGTGACGGGAGCTTTGACCTTCTCGAGATAAATAACGGATCGGTTTTTTGTGTGTGCCTGTTGGGTGATTTTGTCAGTTCCCTCAATGACTTTATCATAAAATTCAATCCGGAGATAATAATCATTGAAGCTTCCGGACTTTCCGATACTACATCAGTTGTTGAAGTTATCTCATCAGGGCAATTAGCTGAAAAAATATTTCTGGCTTCAAACTGGTGTATTGTCGATGCACAAAATTTTAGCAGATCCGGTTTGATGAGGCAGCGGATATATCAGCAGATACGAATGGCCGATATAGTGATCATCAATAAGACAGACCTGAATGGGAGTCATGGCATAAACGGGGAGATTAAAAAACTCAATCCTTTTGCCGAAATCAGGGAGTCTGCCTGGTGCAATACAGATTTGCCGTTAGGCGGCAGGGCTTTGGGTAAATATTACCCTTATCTGCCAGGAGCCATGAACAGGCCTGAAGTAAATTCCATGGTAATTAAGAACGGACGCAGAATGGATAAAAAATCATTGGAAATCTTTCTTCAGAAGTGGGCGCCCCTGGCTTACCGGATAAAAGGTTTTGTAAACACAACAGATGGCAGGACATTTTCTGTTCAGTGTATTTATGATAATATAGAACTGATTGAATCAGATGTTTTTTATGGCCCCTCAGAACTTATAGCCATTTCAGGCAATTTCACATTTCATGAATGGACCAGATCATTCAGGAGTTTCATTCAAAAAATATAATCTTAAGAAATTTTATAAATTAGCTGATTGGTAAAATTGTTTTTGGCAATAACCTGCCGTTAACCTACTTTTGCATGAATAATAATCCCGGGGAATTAACAGATTTATAATTTATGAATACATTTTTTTCCACCTCGACGGGCCGGAAGTTTTTAATGGGTGTTACAGGTCTTTTTTTGCTGCTGTTTGTTGCGGTTCATCTGACCGTTAACCTGTTGCTCATTTTTGATGACAGCGGAGCACTGTTTAACAGCGCTGCCTTTTTTATGAGTACCAATTGGATTGTAAAGATAATAGAACCTTTGCTGGGATTGGGTTTTTTTATTCACATACTGTGGTCATTCTTCATTGAGTACTCAAACTATAGAGCCCGTCCTGTTGCCTATAACAAGCGAATATCCGGTGAAACAAGTTCGTGGGCATCCCGTAATATGCTGATTATAGGATTGCTGGTGCTGGTTTTTCTGGTGATCCATATAATTAACTTTTTCTGGGTGATCAACTTTAATCCCGAAGCCTTACAAAAAGTTAATATCGGAGGCGTTGAGATGGAAGACTCATACACTCTGATAGCCGATCTTTTTAAAAGCAGTATTGCTTATGACCTTCTTTATATTTTGGCAGGGATTTTACTCGGACTGCATCTTTCACATGGCTTCTGGTCTGCATTTCAGACATTAGGATTGAGCAATAAACAGTGGCTGGTCAGGCTTCAGCTGTTTGGTAAGATTTATGCAATAATTGTAGCTGCAGGTTTCTCCTCTATTCCGCTTTACTTTCTTATTAAATTTTAAATGTCTTTTATCAATTCAGGTATGAGAATATTAGAATCAGGAGCTCCGGAAGTGCCCTTAGCCGAAAAGTGGTCTGTACATAAGGCAAATCTGAGAGTAGTCAGTCCTGCCAATAAACGAAAACTGGATATAATAATAGTAGGTACAGGACTTGCAGGTGCATCGGCAGCTGCTTCCCTGGCGGAGCTTGGTTATAACATAAAAGCTTTCTGTTATCAGGACAGTCCCAGGAGAGCTCATTCAATTTCAGCTCAGGGAGGAATAAATGCTGCCAAAAATTATCAAAACGACAATGATTCAGTTTATCGTCTTTTTTACGACACCATTAAAGGAGGTGATTTTCGTGCCAGAGAAGCCGGAGTATACAGGTTAGCTGAAATTTCTCCGGTCATAATAGACCAGTGTGTGGCTCAGGGAGTGCCTTTTGGCCGGGAGTATGGAGGTTTATTGGCGAACCGTTCATTCGGGGGAGTTCAGGTTAGCCGTACTTTTTTTGCAAGGGGACAGACAGGGCAGCAGCTTTTGCTTGGAGCGTACCAGGCGCTGAGTCGTCAGATTGCCGCTAAAAGGGTGGAGATGTACAGCAGGTATGAAATGCTTGATTTGGTGATCATTGACGGGAAAGCACGCGGTATTATTGCGCGCGACCTCGTGACAGGCAGGATAAAGAGGTTCGGAGCACATGCAGTAGTTATCGCTACAGGCGGATACGGGAATGTATTTTATCTTTCCACCAATGCTATGGGCAGCAACGGATCTGCTGTCTGGCAGTGTTATAAAAAAGGAGCTTACTTTGCCAATCCCGGCTTTGTTCAAATACATCCTACCTGTATACCTGTGCACGGGGAACAACAGTCGAAGTTAACACTTATGTCTGAATCGCTTCGCAATGACGGGAGAGTATGGGTTCCGAAGGACAAGGCTGTGGCCGAAAGACTCCGGAAAGGAGAGATCGCTCCGGATGGTATTCCCGATCAGGATCGGGATTTTTATCTTGAGCGAAGGTATCCGGCATACGGGAACCTTGTGCCGAGAGATGTCGCATCACGGGCTGCCAAAGAGCGCTGTGATGCAGGATACGGAGTTAATCCGGAAGGGAAAGCAGTTTTTCTTGATTTTAAATATGCCCTTGAAAGTAAGGGAAAGGATTATATAAGTTCCAGATATGGAAATCTTTTTCAGATGTATCAGAAAATTACCGATACCGATCCTTATAAGGAGCCGATGATGATCTATCCGGCAATACATTATACAATGGGAGGAAGCTGGGTTGATTATAACCTGATGACTACCATTCCCGGGTTATACGCTATCGGAGAGGCAAATTTTTCAGATCACGGAGCTAACAGGCTGGGGGCTTCTGCGCTGATGCAGGGACTCGCCGACGGTTATTTCATTTTGCCATATACAATTGGCGATTATCTTGCTGATGACATACAAACCCCTTCCATAGATACTGATTCTCCGGAGTTTGAAAAAGCTGAAAAGGAGGTCAGGGAGAGGATCACAAGGCTATTTGGCATACGAGGTACAAGGCCGGTTGACCATTTTCACAAAAGGCTTGGTCATGTTATGTGGGATTTTGTAGGGATGTCGAGGAATGCCGGCGGACTGAATAAGGCTGTCAGCATGATCCGTGAGATCAGGGAGGAATTTTGGAAGGATGTAAGGATCACCGGAGAGGAGGATAACTTGAATCCTGAACTTGAGAAAGCACTGAGGGTTGCAGATTTTTTAGAGATGGCCGAACTGATAGCAATTGATGCTTTGGAGCGCAAAGAGTCATGCGGAGGACATTTTCGTGAGGAATCAGTTACTGAAGAGGGTGAAGCCAAAAGAGATGACCTTAATTTTTCATGTGTTTTATGTTGGGAGTATAAGGGTGAACCTGAGAAGCCTCAGCTTCACAGAGAAGATCTTGGATTTGAAAATGTTGTATTGAGCCAGAGGAGTTATAAGTAAAAGATCAGGCGGGTAATTCAGTATTTTTAAGAGATCTGACATTTAATAAACAACCAAATGACTTATAATATAAAAGAAAAGGATGGCGGATCAAATATTTAAGAAGCTTTATATAAAAGTCTGGCGGCAAAGAAATGCTGTCTCTAAAGGCAGGTTTGAGGTATATGAAGTTGAAAATATATCTTCCGGCCTTTCCTTTCCGGAAATGCTTGATGTATTGAACAACAAGCTGATAGAAGAGAATATAGACCCGATTGCTTTTGATCATGACTGCAGGGAGGGAATTTGCGGGGCATGCAGTCTTTATATTAACGGAAGGCCTCACGGTCCCGACGATGAGATAACCACATGCCAGCTGCATATGCGAAAATTTAAAGATGGAGATACAATAACAGTAGAGCCATGGAGAGCAGGTGCCTTCCCTGTAGTTAAAGATTTGATAGTTGACCGTAATGCATTTGAGAAAATACTTCAGGCCGGCGGATTCATTTCGGTTAATACGGGAGGCGTTCCCGATGCAAACACTATCCTGGTATCTCCCGAAGATGCGGAGGAAGCAATGGATGCTGCGGCCTGTATAGGTTGCGGTGCCTGTGTTGCCGCTTGTAAAAATTCATCGGCAATGTTATTTGTTGCTGCTAAAGTGTCTCATCTTATAAAATTACCCCAGGGAAAACCTGAGGCGAAAAGACGTGTACTGTCGATGATAGCCAAAATGGAGGAGTCAGGCTTCGGTAGTTGCAGTAATACGGGAGCCTGTGAGGCAGAGTGTCCTAAAAAGATATCCATATCACATATAGCAAGACTGAACAGGGAATTTCTGAAGGCAAAATTCAGTGAATAATTCACAGCAGCCTGTGCATAATTTAACATGCGAACACGAATAATATTTATTTTAAATATTTAACTTCGCATATATTTAAACCAGTGAATTATGCCGTACCGCAGATTGCCAACTACAGATAAAGCCAGATTGCGTGCGTTGGAAAGCGCCCTGAAAGCTGCATCAGATAAAAATACAGAAAAACTGGCTTTCTCAAAGCACACTTTATATAATTTACAAAATATCAAAACCAATTTTGAGAACTGCCTGATACATCATGAACTGGATCTCAAAATAGAGTCAGAAAAATACTTCGTATATAAAGAAACATTCAGAAAAGCAAAACTTTATATTTCCCATTTTATTCAGACTCTCTATATGAGTATTGAGAGGGAAGAGATGAAAAGTGATATTTTGCGGTATTACGGTTTGCCGGAAACTGATTTTAAAGTTCCTCTGCTTAACACTGAAGCGGAGATTCTTGAGTGGGGGAAGAAAGTCATTGAGGGGGAACAAAAACGCATTCTTAAAGGAGGCAGCGCTATTTACAATCCTTCTGTCGCACTTGTTAAAGTGAAAGTTGAAGATTTTCATGAGGCTGCCATTTTTCAGCACAATCTGAAAAGAAACGTTCTCAGGTCATTTAGTAAAATGCAGGAGGAAAGAAAAAAGACCAATGATTTTATCAGCAGTTTATGGACAGAAATAGAAGATAACCTGGGTGACCTTCCCCCACACCATAAGCGCCAGAAAGGGCAGGAATATGGTATTGTATATGTCTTCCGCAGAAATGAAAAGAAGAAACTTAAGGTTCAGGGTATGCAGGTTGATCTACTTTTTGATTTTAACTGACGTCACAGGATTATTAATAAGTTTCCTTGATTTGAACGATGTTATCCCTGTTTGATCTTTTCATGATCAGCAGAAGAGCACAAACTACTGCAAAACTAAGGAAAGCACTATAATAACTGTCAGGTGTTGATCCTATATTTTCCACTTTAGGATCTAACATGTTTTTATTGATAAAATATATTGCCATAACAGCAAATCCATTATTTACAAAGTGGGCAATTACAGGCAGCCAGATTGAACCGCTCCATATCAGCATATATCCAAACATAACCCCCAGCAACATTCGGGGTACAAATCCATAGAACTGTATATGCAGGGCGCTGAAAAGTATTGCGGTTATCCATATTCCCCAGTGATGATTTTTGGTCCAGCCGGTAAAGATTTTTTGAATAACTCCCCTGAAAAGAAGCTCCTCACCTATAGCAGGAAGAAATGCGATCATGAATATATTGAACAGAAGTCCCCAAATTGTTTCTGCTTTTAAGAAAGCTTCAGTCAGAAGTCCGGCATTCTCTTCAGTATTCTTCATCCATCTCTCCATTCCGGAAAGCCATTGAGGCAGTTCCATTCTGCTGTTCAATTCACCCGTAAAATTTATAAAGGGCAGGGCAAAAATGGTAATTAATATTGCAAGAACAACCGACGATCCGGTAACTGACCGGTTAATAAAAAGGTATTCATATAGTTTTTCACTAAACAACCATCCTATTATAAGGGGGGGGATAATAAAAAGGCCAATTGACTGAACGACCTGGAAATATTTCAGTATCCTGATGCTTTCAGGATTATCTATATCATTGATTGTCGGAATATTGATCAAAGAGTTTAGTCCGAATGCCGGAATGGCAACCACAACCGACAGTAATGTAACAGATAAAAAGCTGATCAGAATAATAAAACCTGAAAATATCAGTTGTTGGAATGGTTTCATTCCTCTGAATGCACTAAAGGCCATAATTAATAATTTTCAGGCAAATATAATATTATCAACATTAAATAATTGAAGAAAATGTTGAGATATTTGGTTTATCCTTTGCCGCCGGTTTCAACCGACTGATTCCAATGGGAACTATTACAGTTTCCTGATTTTGATATTCCGGAACATTGTGAGTCCCCCGTGGTCCTGCAATCCTATATGTCCTTTTTCAGCAGCTCCATAATGGGGTTTGTCTCTCCATTTGCTATTTTCTTTAAGCTCCTTCCACTCGTCAGTCCAAAGTTCATATTCCACAACTTTTCTGCCATTCAGCCAGTGTTCCACATGCGGACCGTTAACTATCAGGCGGGTTTTATTCCATTCATCAAGAGGAACAACCCTGGCATTAACCGGAGGATGCATATCATAGTTAGCTCCCGAGTACTGACTCTCTTTCAGTTTAGAGGGCCATCCATGGTCATCTATCAGCTGATATTCAGGACCTGATTCGTAGATAGCGTCTACCAATCCTTCCTGAACATGAAAGAATATGCCTGAATTACTTTCAGGGGCAACCTTCCATTCCAGGTAAAGTTCGAAATTCTGATACTCTTTTTTTGTGATTATGTCGCCACCATGATCTGAACCTACTCCTGAGTTGTGCAGTACGCCGTCTATAACCTTCCATCCGGTGACCTCTCCTCCGTTGAATGTTTTCCAGTTATCAAGCGAATTTCCGTCGAACAACAACTCCCAACCCTCTTTTATCTCCTTCTTGGAGAGAGTGTTAATCTTTGAATCTTTTGAGGATGAACATCCTGACATTCCTGCTATAGTAATACACATCAGTAGATAAGTTATTTTTTTCATTCGTTTAAAATTTTGTAATTACTTGTAAATAAATTAATTAAAAATTTGAGAACATATGGAACCGTTCGTTCCTCACTCTCACATATTCTTATTTTAATCATATTTTTTTGTGTTATTTTTTGATTAAAAAAGAACATGTTCGTTTCATTCGTTTAAAATTTTATAATTATTTGTAAATAAATTAATTAAAAATTCAAGAACATATGGAACCGTTCGTTCCTCACTCTCGCATATTCTTATTTTAATCATATTATTTTGTGTTATTTTTTGATTAAAAAAGAACATGCTCGTTTCATAATACTCTTTCCGGCTTATTTTGTTTATGACAATTTATTAAGTACGAATTTAATGAATTTACTCCAATTTTTGTTAATTATAAGGATAAAGCAGGATTAAAAATTATTTATAATTCAGGTTAACAGGCAGGAATTTCTCTATATATTCAATTGATTTTCCTTTTCTTTCTGCATAATCGGCAACCTGATCCCTTCCGATTTTTTCCAGGCTAAAATATTTAGAATCAGGGTGTGCAAAGTATTGGCCCGATACCGACGCATTTGGATACATGGCAAAATGTTCAGTCAGGGTTATTCCTGCTTCCTCAGCCCTTAAAAGTTTAAACAGATTTTCTTTTTCAGAATGTTCAGGGCAGGCCGGATATCCTATTGCCGGTCTTATTCCCTGATATTTTACTTTAATCAGCTCCTCATTAGTAAGGTTTTCATCAGGTGCATATCCCCAGAACTCTTTTCTGATTCTTTCATGAAGCAGTTCTGCGAATGCTTCACTAAGGCGGTCGGCAAGGGCTTCCAGCATTATTGCCTTAAAATCGTTATTATCCTTTATAAATGCATCCTTCCACTTTTCAATTCCGATACCTGCCGTTGTGGCAAAACCACCACAATAATCGATTATTCCTGATTCTGCAGGTGCGACAAAATCGGAAAGGCACAGATTAGGGGATCCTTCCTTTTTCTTTTCCTGCTGACGGAGATGGAAAAAGCGCCCTGTCTCTTCTGACATGGCCTTGTCTTTGTACAAAATAATATCATCACCTGAAGAATTTGCCGGCCAGATGGCAAAAGCCGCATTTGCCTGAAGCATTTTTTTTGCAATTATTTCATCCAGAAATTCTGTAGCTTCCACAAATAGCCTTTGGGCTTCTTCACCCTGCTTTTTATCACTTAAGATCTGAGGATAATGGCCTTTCATTTCCCATGCCAGAAAGAAGAATGTCCAGTCTATATATTTTCTTAACTCCTCAAGGGGGTAATCAATAAGATGCCTGACACCAGTGAAATTTGGTTTGTATACAGGACTGTTCCTCCAGTCAATTTTCAGCTTGTTAGCTCTGGCTTTATCGATTGTAAGGTATTCTTTCGGCTTCCGGCCAGTCTGAAATTTTCGGATTTGTTCATATTCCTCTCTGACCTTGCTAACAAATTTTTTATTTTTAGAAACAAGATTTGAAACAACATTGACTGCCAGAGATGCATCTTTTACATATACAACAGGTCCTGAGTACTGTGGTTCAATTTTTACGGCAGTATGTATTTTGGAAGTAGTAGCGCCCCCTATTAAAAGCGGCATATTCATTTTCCGGTTTTCCATTTCTGCTGCAATTTCTGACATTATTTCAAGCGAAGGAGTGATAAGTCCGCTTAATCCGATAATATCTGCCTTTTCCTTTATTGCCGTTTCAATAATTTTATCTGTCGGCACCATAACTCCGATGTCAATAATTTCGTAATTATTGCAACCCAGGACAACTCCGACAATATTTTTCCCTATATCGTGGACATCACCTTTGACCGTTGCCAATAAAACTTTCATCTGTTTTGAAGTGTCTTTCAGTCTGACCTTATCGGCTTCAATAAATGGAAGAAGATAAGCTACAGCCTTTTTCATTACGCGGGCTGATTTAATAACCTGAGGCAGAAACATTTTTCCTGAACCAAAAAGTTCACCTACGACATTCATGCCATCCATTAGCGGGCCTTCAATAATATTAAGGGCCGGACTGTATTTTAAAAGGCACTCTTTCATATCTTCATCCACGAAATCGGGGATACCCTTAACAAGAGAGTGTTCAATACGTTTCTCGAGCGGCAGGGTCCGCCAGTCATCTTTTTTTTCTTCTTTTATCTCACCAGGGTTCAGTCTGCCTGCCAATTCAAGTAATCTTTCAGTGGCATCCGGACGGCGGTTAAGTATCAGGTCTTCGGTTTTTTCAAGAAGCTCCACTGGTATTTCATCATATATTTGAAGCATTCCCGGATTCACTATTCCCATATCAAGGCCGGCAAGTATGGCATGATAAAGAAATACCGAGTGCAGGGCTTCCCTGACCATATTATTTCCCCTGAATGAAAAGGAGACATTACTTACACCACCGCTTGTCCTGGCATAAGGCAGGTTTTGTTTGATCCATTTTACTGAATTAATGAAATCAACAGCATAGTTATTATGCTCTTCCATTCCTGTGCCGACAGTAAGCACATTGGGATCGAAAATTATATCCTGGGGTGGAAAATTAACCTTTTCAGTAAGAATTTTATAAGCCCTTTCACATATTTCAATCCGCCTTTCATATGAATCAGCCTGTCCCTTTTCATCAAAGGCCATTACCACGACTGCGGCACCGAAGCGTTTTATGGCCTTTGCCTTATCGATAAAAGCGTCCTCTCCCTCTTTCAGGCTTATAGAATTGACAATAGCCTTGCCCTGTAAACATTTCAAACCTGCCTCAATAACGTTCCATTTAGATGAATCTATCATTACAGGAAGTTTAGCAATTTCCGGCTCGGCCATCATCAGGTTCAGGAAAGTAACCATCTCCTTTTCGGCATCAAGCATAGCATCATCCATACTCACATCAATTACCTGCGCTCCGTTCTCAGCCTGGTCTCTTGCAATTGAGAGGGCCTCTTCATATTTTTTTTCAGCAATCAGCCTTGCAAATTTGCGGGATCCTGAAACATTACAACGTTCTCCTATGTTTATAAAGTTCGAGGCAGCTGAGATTGTGACAGGTTCAAGTCCGCTAAGCCGGGTAATTTTATCTTCTTTTACAACCTGATGAGGCTTTGCTGCTGAAGCTATTTTGACAAACGCTTTTATATGTTCAGGAGTTGTTCCGCAGCAACCGCCGATAATATTGACATAACTGTTATCAAGATACTTTTTAATATAACCGGACATTATCTCCGGAGTTTCGTCATATTCGCCGAACTGGTTAGGCAATCCGGCATTAGGGTGGGCACTTATATAGAACGGAGCTTTATGAGAGATATCTTTTATGTAGGGATGAAGTTCTTTTGCACCCAGAGAGCAGTTTAGTCCGATACTTAGCAGTTCTGTATGTGTAACAGAGGTTATAAAAGCCTCAAGAGTTTGACCGGAAAGAGTGCGGCCGGAGGCATCAGTTATGGTCCCTGAGATCATCAGCGGAAGCTTTCTGTTATTTGCCTCCATCGACTCTTCGATAGCAAATATTGCAGCCTTTGCATTCAGGGTATCGAAAACAGTTTCAATAAGCAGAAGGTCAGTTCCACCGGCAATAAGTCCGTCAACCTGTTCCCGGTAAGCATTTTTCATCTCATCGAACGTAACGGCTCGGTATCCCGGATCATTTACATCAGGAGAGAGTGAAAGAGTCTTATTTGTAGGTCCGATAGTACCTGCAACGAACCTCGGTTTGCCGGGATTCCGGAGGGTGAATTTGTCAGCTGCTTCCCGGGCGATTTCAGCTGAAGCCTTATTCATGTCAAAGACCAGGTTTTGAGTATTGTAATCAGCCTGTGAGATCCGGTTAGCATTGAAGGTATTTGTAAGGATTATATCGGCGCCTGCATCCAGGTAACGGCAGTGGATTTCCCTGACAACATAAGGATTGGTAAGTGAGAGTATATCATTATTACCCTTTTGGTCATGGCCTGTATTTTTCAGCAGTTCTCCCCTGTAATCCTCTTCAGTTAATTTATAATCCTGAAGAAGAGACCCCATGGCCCCGTCCATTACCAATATCCTTGATTCAAGCTCTCTCCTTATATCTTTAGTTATATTCATTATGATCGATAAATTATTTAATCATTCTTATTTCAAATTCTCCCTGAACCCCGATTTTATCTTTGCAGATAATTACTACAGAAAGAATTTCGGGATATACTTTTGAAATTTCCAACACTTTCTCTATATCATCCGGTGTTTTCACCCGGTTGCACAAAGCTGTAGCAAAGGCATCTGCAAGCAAAACATCCCGGCACACTACAGCAACTGCATCAGCCTTGCCAAAGCTGAGAGACGGACCTACAGTTCCGGAGGAGGTACAAAATCCAATTTGTCCGGTCTCCGGAGGAATTACCAGTCCGATTTTGCCCGACAAAGGGGAATCTCCTGCAAAAACAGACAGAACCATTTCCTCATTAATTACTGCAAAAATATCTCCTCCATTTTCTATAACCAACTCCTTTAGAGAAAAGTTTTGTAAAAGAGTCCTGCCAACCTCCCTGGCGAACAGTCCTGCCACTGAAGCCATTGGTCCTATACCTGCCTTAGCGGCAGCAGCTGCCATTTCTGTTATTTCGGCAGGCACATTATTTGCGGGTGCATATGGACCCATGCTTTGGGCAAATTCCGGTTCAGAATATATAAAGTCATCTAACTTTTTACGTAATACTTCTATTTTTTCCACAGATATTTTCTTCATTTTTTCCAGGACATCAACCTGGTTGTCAGTACCCGCTAAATTTTTTTGTGATATTCGTGAAGCATCCGGGTCTGTTCCAATCCACAGGTCAGTCTCCCTGTGTATAACAGTAAACCCACAGAACCTTTCTTTGTTGAATTGTTCTCTGTAGTCTCTTATTTCGTATTTATCGCAGGACATTCCTTTAATCCGGATTAAAAAGAGTTTGAAGATGTTATCAGGGATGCTGGTTGGGCTCATGCTTTAACCGGCTTCTGTTGAGCGGCGACAATTTTGCAATTGTCAGTACACCGGAGAACAATAATTTAACAGCCGTTACCTGAAATCTATTTCAAACAGGTGGAGCGGGCATGCCGGAATGCATAATTCGCAAACCACACATTTATTTTTATCGAATTCCAGTTTCCAGGTATTTTTATTCATAGTCAGGGCACCTGCAAAGCAGACAGCCGTACAGTTACCGCAGTCTATACATTTATCTTCCTGAAAGTGAATTCTTTTGTCGAGAGGTTCGCATATTACCTGCTGATCAGTAAGATATTTAACACCTTTTTCGATATTTTCTTTTTTCCCCTGCATTTCAAGCAGCAGGCTTCCCCTTTTCCCCGGGTACACTTCTGCTTTCAGAATATTGATACGAATGTCATAATCTTTAACGAGGTTATAACTCAATGGTTTATCTCCACTTTGTGGAGGAAAATTCAAAACAAATCTTTTTTTAATCATTGTCTGCCTCCATTTCCTTTAAGCTTTTCACTGTTGTGTTTTTAGGGAATAACTGAACCGGTTCAGTAACTTCAAATTGTCCGTTTAGCAGCCATTGTTTCAGTTCACCTGCAATTGTCCGGGCTTTTGCCAGGCTTGAGACCGGCGCTGTGCGTACTTTTTTGCCTTTCACTTTTATATATCCTGATTGCAGCTCTTCATAGGTAACCTGGTCTATCTTTGGCATTCCGGGGGATCCGTAATCCAGCACTGATGTTTCGATCTGGCTGTTATTGACAGATACTCTTTTTGCCATATCTTCATCCAGGATTGGTATAGGAATGCCAATTCCAATGAACATGCTCACTCCATATTTTTCATAGTATACAGCTTTAAGATATTCCGTTGTCATCTCTTTTAAATTGCCGATCACGGCAATAGTAGCTGCATTAGTAACAGGCACATCATATTTATTTTTAGGGCGGGTTGTATTAAACTGAGTCCCGTTCCATATAACAAAACCCTGGGATCCGCCCAGAAAAATGCGGGTGCCTATACCGATAGTCCTCATTTCAGGGTCATTCAGCAGTGGGCTTAGCTCCCCGGCAGTAGAATAAGTTGCATTTCTCATCCCGGGCAGGAGCGTACCCATATATGTATGGATAATTTTATTAGTTGTGTTTACTGCAACGTTATAATTCTGGTAAGCATTTCTCGGGTTAAAGAGGGTAAATTCGTTAATAGTATTGATATTAATTTTTGTAAGAATATGCTTACGGGGGTAACAATCGGTACCTTTAGCCCAGGCTTCCAGAAGCACATCTTTGCCCTCCAGCAGATCCTGGATCACATGTGCTCCTCCATAGGCAGGGTTGTCGGGATCACAGGCAGTAGCCCCGATATATGAGTCAACGGCAGCCAGGCCTTCATAGCAGGGCACTCCGTTAAGTTTAATTTTCTCCATCCGGATCGGAGGGCTTGCATGGCCAAAGTTAATAATTGCACCAGATGAGCACATAGCTCCGAAAGTAGCAGTAGTAACTACATCTACCTTTTCAGCAATTTCTTTGGGAGATGCAGTTTTTGCCATTTCCACCACCTCCTCTGCAGTCAGCACTACTGCTTTTCCCTCTTTCAGCTTCCGGTTAATTTCTTCGTAAGTTTTTATATGTGTCATAAATCGATAAATTTTCGAATCTCATTCACAGCGAATGATTTGTTGATCTGCAAATTTAAGGGAAAATTACGTAAGTTGTGCGGAATAAGGCGAGCGATAAAAAATTGTCCGGGATAATTTGTTTTAAGAAAATTTACTTGTGTATTTTCGGATAAAGTTGTAAACTTGCACTCCGATTTTCGTATATCATATTCGATAGAGAATATTTTCAGGGCCCATAGCTCAGTTGGTTAGAGCACCTGACTCATAATCAGGGGGTCGCTGGTTCAAGCCCAGCTGGG